>PHEG01000042.1 GCA_002842835.1 Alphaproteobacteria bacterium HGW-Alphaproteobacteria-2
CGGCTCGCGCCCGTCTGCCGTTCCGGGCGCCAGCCGCGCCTCGGCGCCGGTGCACAGATAGGTCTCGCCCGCGTGCACGCGCAGGATGGCGTCGTGCAGCTCCTCGGTCGGCACGTCCTTCAGCACATAGCCGCAGGCGCCGTGTCGAAGCGCGGTGCCGATGTATTCCGGGCTGTCGTGCATCGAGAGGATCAGGACTCGCGCATCGGGCGCGCGCTCGAGCAGCATCTCGGTCGCCGAGAGACCGCTCAGCCCTGGCATGTTGAGGTCCATCAGCACCACGTCCGGGCGGAGCGCCGCCCAGCAGTCGAGCACTGCCTGCCCGGTGTTCACCGTGCCCGCCACCGCGATGTCGTCGTAGCTCGCCAGGATCGCAGCCAGCCCCTCGACGACCATCGGATGATCGTCGGCTATCAGCACGCGCACCGCCGTCATTCCGCTGCCATCTTGCGCTCCTGCCCGCCCTCGGGCCGCTCGGGCGGCAGCATGTGAGTGAGCGGCAGAACCGCCTCTATCACCGTGCCGCCGGGGCCGGATCGGATATTGAGCACGCCGTCGAGCCTGTCCACCCGTTCCTGCATGTTGCGCAGCCCCAGCCCGGCGCCCGCGCCCGCATTCCCGGCCATGCCGCGCCCGTTGTCGGTGATGCGCAGCGTGGCGCCGCGCTTGTGGCCGAATGCCTCGAGGCTTACCCGCGTGGCGCCGGCGTGGCGCTCGACATTGGTCAGCGCCTCCTGCGCGATGCGGTAGAGAGCGATCTTCGCCTCCTTGTCGAGCCGGTTGCTGAACACCACCGTGCGGAAGCTCGTCTCGATGCCGGTGCGGCGCTGGAACTCGTCGGTCAGCGCCTGCAACGCCGGGCCCAGGCCCAGGTCGTCGAGCACGCCGGGGCGCAGGTCGCGGCTGATGCGGCGCACCTCCTGGATGGCACCGTTGAGCCCCTGCGCCGCAGCGCCGACATGTGCGGCCGCGTCCGCCGCTCCGGCGGCCGCGCGGCGCTGCGCCAGTTCCAGCCGGTAGCGCACGCCCACGAGGATCTGGCTGATGCCGTCGTGCAATTCGCGTGCGACGCGGCCGCGCTCTTCCTCCTGGGTGTCAAAGATGCGTAGGGTCAGGGCCTTGAGCTTGGTATCCGCCAGCCGACGCTCGCGGATGTTGATCGCAAGCCCGGTGAGAAAGACGAGCAGCAGCGCCGCCAGCGTGATCGCCCCGATCCAGAGGAAGGTGCGCCGGATGCGTGCCTCGGTCGCCGCGCGGGTCGCCGCGACACCCTCGATCACGTCATCTATGAAGATGCCCGTGCCGATCGCCCAGCGCCAGTCCTGCAGTCCCACGACATGGGCGATCATGCGCGCGGGCTGGCCGGTGGAGGGCTTCTGCCATGTGTATTCATGATAGCCGCCGCCGAAGCGGGCGATCTCGATCAGCCGGTCCACGACGGGCGTGCCCTCCGGGTCGGCCAGCCCGGCCCAGTTGCGTCCGATCATGCGCGTGGCGCGCGGGCTCACGAGGTTGTTGCCGTCGTAGTCGTAGACGAAGAAATAGCCGTCCTGGCCGTAGATCATGGCCGAGAGGATCTGCGTCACCCGCAGCATCGCCTCTGCATCGTCGGGCGGCGCGGGGCCGTAGACATCATAGAAACCCATTCGCGCGATCGAGAGGTAGTTCTTCAACTCGGCCTTCTTCGCCTCGATCATCCGCGCCTCCAGCGCCGCGATCTCGCGTTCGGCCAGCGCGCGCGACTGGTGCGCCACCAGCCCGGCAATGGCTGCGACGGCAAGGATCAGCGGCACGGCGGCCAGCGCGAAGAGCCTGTGCTCGTGGCGCAGGCGGCGCGCGAGGGCGGCGAGGACGGTGCGTCCGGGCATCGGCGGGCTCCGGCAGGTCCGCGGCGAGCATGGCCAAGCCGCGCGCGGCGGGGTAGTCCTGCGCGCTTGCCGTTCGCGGGTTCGGCGGCGAGGCTGCCGGGGGCCCGGAGGCGCTGGCGCCGCCGGGGGAACAGGGGAGGACGACATGGACAGACGAGCGTTTCTGCGTGCAGGTGCCGGAGTTGGGGCGGTGGCGGCGGCAACGGCGGGGCTGGCCGCACCCGCCCTCGCCCAGGGGCGGCGCACGCTCACCATGGTGACGAGCTGGGGCCGCGGGCTTGCGGGTGTGCACGACGCCGCTGAGCGCACGGCGCGGCTCATCACCGACATGACCGACGGCGCGCTCACCATCGACCTGAAACCGGCGGGCGAACTGGTGGGCGCCTTCGAGGTGTTCGACGCGGTGACCGCCGGGCAGGCCGACATCTATCATTCGGCGGATTACTATTTCCTCGGCCAGCATCCGGCCTTCGGCTTCTTCGCCACGGTGCCCTTCGGCATGACCGCGCAGGAAATGGCTAACTGGTATTATCACGGCGAAGGCCACGCGCTGCACAACGAGCTTTCGGGCCAGTTCGGGCTCAAGAGCTTCATGGCGGGCAATACCGGCGCGCAGGCGGGCGGCTGGTTCAACCGCGAGATCAACAGCGCGGCAGACCTTCAGGGGCTGAAGTTCCGCATGCCCGGTCTGGGCGGGCAGGCGCTGGGCAAGCTCGGCGTCAGCGTGCAGAACGTCCCCGGCTCGGAGGCCTATCAGGCGCTCGCTTCGGGCACCATCGAGGCGACCGAGCTGATCGGCCCCTGGCCGGACGAGAAGGCGGGTTTCCAGGAAGTGGCGAAGTTCTACTACGCTGCGGGCTTCCACGAGCCGGCCGCGGCGCTGACGCTCGCCTTCAACGGTGTGCTCTGGCAGGAACTGCCGCAGGCCCAGCAGCGGCTGATCGAGATGATCGCCGCAGAGACGAACCAGTGGACGCTGGCGCTCTTCTCGTCGAGCCACGGCCCGGCCCTGCAACGGCTGCTCGCCGCGGGCGTGCAGGTGCGCCAGTTCCCCGACGACGTGTGGGACGCCTTCGGCCGCGCCTCTGCCGAGGTGCATGCCGGCAACATGGGCGACGCGCTCTATGCCAAGGTGCATGACAACTACATGGCCTCGCTGCGCGCTTCTTCGGCCTGGATCCGGCGCTCCGACGGCTTCTACGTCGGCCAGCGCGACCGCGTTCTGGGCTGATCGCCGGGGGCGAGCAAAAGACACTGCGCGCGCGGGGTTCTGTCTCCGTGTTAGTGGGTATTCCCACAGGGGAGCTATGCGGCTACCTTGCGCGCGCTAACCGATCCGCCCGGGCAAACGGGCCGGGCGCCACATGGGAGGACCACATGGATCGTCGTTCATTTCTGAGAACCTCTGCGCTGGGCGGCACTGCCGCCGCTGCCGCTTCGACGCTGGCCGCACCGGCCTATGCACAGGGAAAGCGCACGCTGACCTTCGTCACCACCTGGGGCCGCGGGCTTGCGGGTGTGCATGACGCGGTGATGTACTACGCCGACAACGTCACGGCCATGACTGACGGGCAGCTCATCATCGACGTCAAGGCGGCCGGCGAGCTTGTGGGCGCGTTCGAGGTGTTCGACGCCGTGACCTCCGGTCAGGCCGACATGTATCATGGTGCCGACTACTATTTCGTCGGCCAGCATCCGGGCTACGGCTTCTTCACCGCGGTGCCTTTCGGCATGACCGCGCAGGAGATCGTGAACTGGTACTACCAGGACGGCGGCAAGGAGCTGCACGACGAGTTGGGCCAGATCTTCGGGCTGAAGTCCTTCCTCGCGGGCAACACTGGCGCGCAGTCGGGCGGCTGGTTCGCCAAGGAGATCAAGGGTCCGGAGGATTTCGTCGGGCTGAAGTTCCGCATGCCGGGCCTGGGCGGCAAGGCGCTGGGCAAGCTCGGTGCCTCGGTGCAGAACCTGCCGGGCTCGGAAGTGTATCAGGCGCTGGCCTCGGGGGCCATCGACGGGACCGAGTGGATCGGCCCCTGGGCCGACGAGAAGGCGGGCTTCCAGGAGATCACCAAGATCTACTACACCGCCGGTTTCCACGAGCCGGGCGCGGCGCTGTCGGTCGCCTTCAACCGCGACGTCTTCGACAGCCTCACGCCTGCGCAGCAGAAGATTTGCGAAGAGGCGGCCGCCGCGGCGCACCAGTGGAACCTCTCGCTGTTCCTCGCCAACAACTCGGCGGCGCTAGTCCATGACGAGAACCTGGGCGACCCGCTCTACAAGAAGATCTACGACAGCGCGATGGCCTCGATGAAGAAATCCTCGGCCTGGATCAAGCTGTCGGACGGCGCCTACACCCGCCAGCGCGACCGCGTGCTCGGCGGCTGACACCGCCAACCGGGCGGCCCTGCGACGGGGCCGCCCATTTTCCGCGCGAACGGACGCGAGAGCCGGGCGCGGGTCATCTGACCGGGGGGTGACATGATCGACGCGATCGTGTGGCTGTTTTCGAACATCGCCGCGTCCTTCTACAACGTGTTCTACGCGCTGACGCATCCGCAGCTTTGGCTCAACTGGTCGGACGGCCAGTCGCTCATGCGCTTCGTCTATTACGGCGCGTCGAAGGAACTTCTGTTCGTCGTCATGGTGGCCTTCCTGCTTGTCACTGCCGTCGGCCTCTGGCGGCGTTCGATCCTCTGGGGCTTCGTGCGCGTCTTCGAGGGCATCAACAACGGCATCGGACGGCTTGCGGCCTGGGTGGGGCTGCTGATGGCCCCTTCGGCACCGTATTTACCCGTGACCTGTCGTGGTTCGGAGAGGAGCTGAAGCTCTACAATGCCATGATCGTGGCGCTCTGCGTGGGCTACACTTTCATCCAGGGCGGGCATGTGCGGGTGGACCTCGTCTATGCCGGGGTCTCGCGCCGGGTGAAGAAGATCATCGACATGGCGGGCGTGCTGCTGTTCATCCTGCCCGCGATGTTTCTCACCTGGCTTTATGCCTGGTTCTTCCTCTGGCGGCATCTCGTCAACCCCAAGGTCTCGGCATCCGAGACGCTTGAGCAGCTTATGCGCAAGGGGCAGATCTTGCGCTGGCAGGTCGAGACAATCGCCTTCTCGCCCAACGGCTTCGATGCCTATTTCCTCTTCAAGGTGCTGATCGTCGCCTTCGTCGGGCTCGTGATCTTGCAGGGTTTCGCCTTCTTCTGGCGCTCGCTGCTCGAACTGATCGAAGGGCCGGAGGCGGATGGCAAGCATCTCGACCGTGACTTGGCGCTCGGCGCGGACGAACCCGTCCACGCGGCGAACTGACAGGGACAGAATACCATGATTTTCGGCCTGGACGGCGTCGAGATCGGACTTATCATCGTCTTCCTGTGCCTCTTCGGCGGCATCCTCTCGGGATTTCCGGTGGCCTTCGCCATTGCCGGGTCGGGGATCATCGCCTTCGGCATCATCGCCGCGCTCGATTCGGCGGGGCTCCTCATCCATCAGGCGGTCGATCAGGGCAGTGCCGCCTATCGCGCCCTGGTGGCCGAGGGTGTGCCGCGCATCGACATATCGACCTTCCGATACCCCGACCTGCCGAGGGTGGAGCAGCCGCTCTTCCCGAACGGCTGGGAGTCGGCGGTGGACCGCAACCTGTCGTTCATCGTCAACCGCATGAACGAGCGCGTGTTCGCGGGCGCTTCGATCGAGACGCTGCTGGCGGTGCTGATGTTCGTGATGATGGGCATCACGCTCGAGCGCTCGCGCATCGCCGAGGACCTGCTGACCACCATGGCGCGTGTCTTCGGCCCGCTGCCGGGTGGGCTTGCGGTGGCGGTGGTCGTCGTCGGCGCCTTCCTCGCCGCCTCGACCGGCATCGTCGGCGCAACGGTGGTCACCATGGGGCTGCTGTCGCTGCCCACGATGCTGCGCAACGGCTATTCGCCACAGCTTTCCACGGGCGTGATCGCCGCCTCGGGTACGCTGGGGCAGATCATCCCGCCCTCCATCGTGATCGTGCTTCTGGGCACGCTGGCGGGTGACATCTATTCGACCGCGCAGGAAAACCGCGCCTCGGCCCTCGGCTGCGGCGATGCGCTGACCTATCTTGGAAAGCCCGCGGTGGTCTCCGTCGGCACGCTCTTCCAGGCAGCGCTGCTGCCCGGCATCCTGCTCGCCGTGCTCTACGGGTTGTACGCATTCGGCTTCGCGCTGCTCAACCCCTCGAAGGCGCCGCCCGTGGTGACATCCGGAGGCGCGCGACGCGGTGAAGTGACGAGCCGCAGCGAGAAGCTGACCTGGTTCCTGGCTGTGCCCGCCGCGCTGATCGGCGGCACGATCCTCGCAGCGACCCTCGGGCTGGTGGGCGGGCAGACGGTGAGCGTCTCGGCCTATAGCGAGCGCGGCGCGGTGGCAGAACTGCGCACCAACGTCTCCGACCAGTGCCGGGGCGCGATGATCAATCTCCACGGCCAGGAGAAATGGGATCGCGCGATGGCCCAGCAGGCCGAGATCGACGCCACGGGCGGCACCGTGGAGATGCACGAGCGCACGCCGGAGGAGATGGAGATCGCCCTCGCCGCGACGATGGCAGCCATCGCTCCGGTGGGCAGCGGCGTGGCGGCGTTGTTCCTGGTCTTCGCTCTCGTGCTGACCACGGCGCGCGGCGTGGCGCCCACCGCCGATCCGCGACCTGTCTGGGTGGGGCTTGCCGGGGTGACGCTGGCGATTATCTTCGACGCGCTCTTCATTACGCCCGTAACCTCGTCGGGCCTGACCTTCCTGATCCTCGCCCTGCCTGCCGCGCTGGCCCTCTGGGGGTGCCGGCACGCGGCACCGCGGCTGGCGCAGAACGAACTCCTGCGCGTCGTCTTCCCGCCGCTCGTGCTGATCGTCGCGGTGCTGGGCTCGATCCTCGGCGGCATCACCAACCCCACGCCGGCGGCGGCGCTGGGGGCGGGCGGGGCGATCCTGCTGGCCGCCTACCGCAAGCTCAAGGACGAGCAGAAGTCCGGCAAGATCGTGCTCGTGACGACCTTCGCCATGGTCATCATGCTGCTCGCAGGGATCAATTTCGACCTGCGCGTGGGGCTTGCAAACGTCTCCGCGGAAAGCTGGATCGCCTACATCGTCGCCCAGGCTGGTTATACCGTGGCGATGATCGGGCTGCTCTATGCGTGCTGGGTGCTGTTCGCCAGCGGCGTGATGACGCCAGTGGTGCGAGAGACCGCCAAGGTGACCTCGATGGTCTTCACCATCCTGATCGGCTCGCAGCTTCTGAACCTTGTCATCATCTCCTTCGGCGGCGAACACTACATCCAGGATTTCCTGCGCAGCTTCGACCGGGAATGGGTGGTATTCCTGATCGTGATGCTGGTGCTCTTCATTCTCGGCTTCGTGCTCGATTTCCTCGAGATCATCTATATCGTGGTGCCCATCGTGGGCCCGGTGATCTATGGCGGCACGCTCGACCCGAAATGGGTGACGATCATGATCGCGGTGAACCTGCAAACATCGTTCCTCACACCGCCCTTCGGCTTCGCGCTGTTCTACCTGCGCGGCGTGGCGCCGAAGGAGGTGACGACGGGGCAGATCTACAAGGGCGTCATACCCTTCGTGCTGATCCAGGTGCTGGGGCTCGCGCTCTTGTGGTTCTTCCCCGAAGTGGTGACCATCCTGCCGGATCTGATCCCCGCCGGATGACGCCGACCGGTGCTGCGCCTGCCGCGCGGCTCCGGCGGGTGCGTGGGGTCAATCCTTGCGCAGCGGGTGCCCGGGGCGCGCCGTGCGGGGTGCCTGGCGGCTTGCGCGGCTGTCGGGCAGGCTGATGTTCGCCACCTGCTCGACGATCGGTTCCACCGCCAGCGGATGGCTGTCGGTGGCGTGCGCGACGGGGTCGCCGATATCCTGCCAGCGGCCACCCTTGTAGACGTCGAGCGCGTCGAAACGGGCCTTGTAGGCCATCTTGGCGCTGCCCGGCACCCAGTAGCCGAGATAGACGTATGGCAGTCCCTGGGCCCGCGCCATCGCCACATGGTCGAGGATGAGATGCGTGCCGAGCGAGCGCGCGGTCTCGTCCGGCTCGTAGAAGGAATAGACCATCGACAGCCCATCATCGAGCACGTCGGTCAGGCTCACGGCCATAAGCTTTCCGCCCCGGCCGCCACGCCCGGGGCGGACGTATTCCACCACGGTGGAGCGCACCGGTGTCTCCTCGATCATCGCCGCGAACTCGAAGACATCCATGTCGGCCATGCCGCCTTCGGCGTGGCGCGCGTCGAGGTAGCGGCGGAAGAGGCCGTATTGCTCCTCGGTGGCCCAGGCCCGGCCCGAGACGCGCCGCAGATCGGTGTTGCGCCCAGCGGTGCGCCGCTGGCTGCGGCTCGGCCGGAATTCGGCGACCCGGATGCGCGCCGACAGGCAGGCGGCGCAATCGGCGCAGGACGGGCGGTAAAGCACGTTCTGCGAGCGGCGGAAGCCCTGCTTGGAGAGGCTGTCGTTGAGCGCCACGGAATGCTCGCCCTGAAGCGCGGTGAAGAGCTTGCGCTCCATCCGGCCCTGAAGGTAGGGGCAGGGTTGCGGCGCGGTCACATAGAACTGCGGCGCGATGGGAAGAGTGTGGCGCATGGCGATCCGGCAGGGTGCAGTGGGTGTCCGGGGTTTCAGGCAAAGCGTAAGGGCTCCGCTGGAAAATACCAAGCCCGATTTCACCGTTTCGTCACACTGCCGCGGGGAAGCGGTTGACAGCCCGCCGCAGCCGGATTTAGCGTTGGCCTACTAACAATATCCACCGCAGGGAGGTGGGCATGAGCTACCGCGCGCCGCACGATCTTGCGCAGGTGCTGGCCGCCCGGGCGGAAGGCGGCTGGCGCGTTCTGGGCGGGGGGACCGACATCTTCCCGGCACTGGCTGCGGGCGGTGCGCCGGGGCCGCTGCTCGATATCACCCGCGCCGAGGGGCTTTGCGGCACCGCCGAAACGGGGTCGGGCTGGCGCATCGGCGCGGCCACGACCTGGAGCGCGCTCGCGCGCGCCGCGCTGCCGCCCGCCTTCGATGGGCTGCGCGCGGCTGCGCGCGCCGTTGGCGCGGTTCAGATCCAGAATACGGGCACCATTGCGGGCAATCTCTGCAACGCCTCGCCGGCGGCCGACGGCATTCCGGCGCTGATCGCGCTGGGCGCGGAGGTGGAGCTTGCCAGCCTGCGCGGTTCCCGGCGGCTGGCGGTGGAGGCGTTCGTGATCGGCCCGCGGCGCACGGCGCTGGAGGGCGACGAGATCGTCACGGCGGTGCATGTGCCCACCCCTGCGCCGGGCGCGCGCGGGGTGTTTCTGAAACTCGGCGCGCGCGCCTATCAGGTCATCGCCATCGCCATGGTTTCGGCCGTCGCCTGGCCCGGGCCGGATGGCCGCATCGCAGGCGCGCGCGTGGCGGTGGGCGCCTGCTCGCCCGTCGCGCGGCGGCTGCCCGCGCTGGAGGCGGCGCTGGCGGGTGCGGCGCCCGGAGAGATGGCCACGCGTGTGGCACGCGAGCATCTTGCACCGCTGGCGCCCATCGATGACGTGCGCGGCACCGCGGGATACCGTCTGGAGGCGGTGCAGGAGATGCTGGCGCGCGCGCTGGCGCAGCTTGCGGAGGCGATGCGATGAGCAAGGATCTGCCCTTCGGCGTGCCGCTCGCCTTCGCCCTCAACGGCGCGGACGTCTCCGTCAGTGCGGCCCCCGGCGCGCGGCTCTCCGAGGTGCTGCGCGAGGGGTTGGGGGCGCGCGAGGTGAAGGTGGGCTGCAACGCGGGCGACTGCGGCGCCTGCACGGTGCTGCTCGACGGTGCGCCGGTCTGTTCGTGCTGCGTGGCCGCGCAGCAGGTGGAGGGGCGGCGGGTGGAGACGCTGGCGGGTCTCGGGCCCGGGACGGGCGAGGCGGCGCCGCTGGCGCGTGCCTTCCTGCGCCACGGGGCGGCGCAATGCGGCATCTGCACGCCGGGGATGCTGGTCGCCGCCACGGCGCTGCTGCGCGCCAACCCGCGCCCCACGCCCGCCGAGGTGGCAGAGGGGCTCGCCGGCGTGCTCTGCCGCTGCACGGGCTATCGCAAGATCTTCGATGCCGTGCTCGACGTGGCGGGGGTCGCCCCCGCCGAGGGGCGCGGCGGCGTGGGCGAGGGCGTGGCGCGCGTGGACGGCTGGCCCAAGGTCATGGGCACCGAGGTATTCGGCGACGACGCGCCGCCCGAGGGCGCGCTCATTGTGCGGGTCATCCGCAGCCCGCATGCCCGGGCGCGTTTCCGGTTGGGCGATCTCGACGGCTTCTCCGCGCGCCACGGGCTGGCCGCGGTGCTGACCGCGGCGGATGTGCCGGGGCGCAACCTCTTCGGCACCATCCCGGCCTTTGTCGATCAGCCGGTCTTCGCGAAAAGCGAGGTGCGCTTTCGCGGCGAGGCGGTGGCCGCCGTGGTGGGCGAGGCGGCGGCGGTGGCGGTTTTCGGCGATGAGGATTTCCCGGTGACATGGGAGCCGCTCGCGCCGGTGCAGGACATGGCCGCCGCCACCGCGCCGGGCGCGACACAACTGCACCAGACCCGCCCGGGCAACGTGATGACCGGCGGGCATGTGCGTCGCGGAGAGCCCGAGGCGGCGCTCGCACGCGCCGATGTGGTGGTGGAGGGCGGCTTTCGCACCCGGTTCGTGGAACACGCCTACATCGAGCCCGAGGCCGGCTGGGCGCGCATGGTGGGCGACCGGCTGGAAGTGGCGGCCTGCACTCAGGCCCCGCACATGGATCGCGAGGGGATCGCCGGCGTTCTCGGCTGGCCGGAGGACCGCATCCGCATCCTGCCCACGGCGGTGGGCGGCGGCTTCGGCGCGAAGCTCGACATGTCGCTGCAGCCCTTCCTCGCGCTTGCCGCGCTGAAGACGGGGCAGCCGGTGCGCATGGCCTATACGCGCACCGAGTCGATGCAATCGACGACCAAGCGCCACCCGGGCGAGATGCACGCGCGGCTGGGTGCCATGCGTGACGGGCGGCTCTGCGGCATGCTCTTCGAGGGCGATTTCGACACCGGCGCCTATGCCAGCTGGGGCCCCACCGTGGCGGTGCGCGTGCCGGTGCATGCCTCCGGTCCATACGTCTTCGACGATTACGAGGCGCGGGCGCGCGGCATTCATACCCACAACCCGCCCGCCGGTGCCTTCCGCGGCTTCGGCGTGCCGCAGGCGGCGCTGCTGCAGGAGACGCTGTTCGACCAGCTGGCGGAAAAGCTGGGGATGGACGCACTGGCCTTCCGGCGCATGAACGCGCTCGAGAACGGCAAGCCCACGGTCTGCGGCCAGGTCTTCGCGCAGGGGGTGGGCATCGGTGCCTGCCTCGATGCGCTCGGCCCCCATTGGGAACGCGCGAAGGCCGAGGCGGCGGCGGCCAATGCGGGCGGCGCGTATCTGCGCCGTGGCGCGGGGCTCGCCTGCGGCTGGTATGGCTGCGGCAACACCGCGCTGCCCAACCCCTCGACGATCCGCGCCCGAAGGTCTGGGCGTACCGCTCGGCGCGGTGGAGCTGCTCGGTGCGGATACCGACCTCACGCCCGACGCCGGCAAGACCTCGGCCTCGCGGCAGACCTTCGTGTCGGGCAACGCGGCGCTCGCCAGCGGCCGGGCGCTGCGGGCGGCGATCCTGCGGCTGGTGAACGCGGGCGAGGGGGCCGAGATATGCTCCGTCCCCGGCGGGCTTGAGATCGTCGAGGGCGGGCGCGTGCACCGCCCCGACCTTTCGGTGCTCGCGCCCGACGACCTGGGCTATGTGCTGCGCGCCGAGGAAAGCTATGATCCGCCGACGAAGGCAATGGACGCCGACGGACAGGGTGGCGCACCCTATGCGCTCTACGGCTATGCCGCGCATCTGGCCGAGGTCGAGGTGGACACGGGGCTTGGCACGGTGCGGGTGCTGCGCATCACCGCCGCCCATGACGTGGGCCGCGCCATCAACCCGGTGCTCGTCGAGGGGCAGGTGCAGGGCGGCGTCGCGCAGGGCCTCGGCATGGCGCTGATGGAGGAGTACATCCCCGGGCGCACCGAGAACCTGCACGACTACCTGATCCCGACCACGGGCGACATGCCGCCTGTCGAGACGCTGATCGTCGAGGAGCCCGACGCGCACGGCCCCTTCGGCGCCAAGGGCCTGGGCGAGCACGCGCTGATCCCGACCGCGCCCGCGATCCTCAACGCCATCGCCCGGGCCACCGGCGCGCGGCTGCGCGAGACCCCGGCGCTGCCGCACCGGGTGCTGGCGGCGATCCGGGAGGCGGGCCGGTGAGCGGGCAGCGGAGGGCGGCGGGAGGGGCGCTGCCCCTCTGCGCCTGCGGCGCATTCACCCCGGAGTATTTAGGGAACATTGAAGGGACTGGAGCGATGTCTCCCCGACGGTCTTCGAATACGCCCGCCGGTGGCGTCCGAGGTGAGAGACTGGGCAGGAGGCCGGGGCGATGAGCCGGGCGGAGAAGGTGAAGGCCGAGAAGATCCGCTGCGATGCCTGCCCGGTGATGTGCTACATCGCCGAGGGCCGGGCCGGGGCCTGCGACCGCTATGCCAACCGCGCGGGCGAGCTGGTCCGGCTCGATCCGCTGACGGTGGTGGAGGCGACCGAGGCGCAAGGGGGCGCGCTGGTGCCCTTCCTGGGAGGCGAGGACTGGGACGGCGACATTCTCGCCCCCTCGCGGCAGTTCGTGACCGCCGTGGGGGCGGGCACCACCTATCCCGACTACAAGCCCGCGCCCTTCATCGTGGCGCAGGAGGCCGAGGGCGTGGACATGGTGACGATCGTCACCGAGGGCATCTTCAGCTACTGCGGCGTCAAGGTGAAGATCGACACCGACCGCCACATCGGCGACGAGCGCGCGCCGGTGCGGGTGGAGGGCGAGATCATCGGCCATGTGATGACCGGCGAGTACGGCTCGCGCATGCTCTCGCTCGGCGGGGTCGATCATCTGACCGGCGGCTCGAAGGCCGAGGGGCGGGTGACCTGCGCGGCGCTTCTGGCGCTATGCAACCGCGAGGCTGTCGAGATGCAGGTCGAGGGCGGCGCGCGGCTGGTGGTGCAGGCGGGCCGGGCACCGGTGATCGACGGCGAGGCGGAGCGGCTGATGCGGGTGGGCTGCGGTTCGGCCGCGATCGGCATGTTCGCGTCGGAGCATCAGGCGGGCAAGATGCTGGACATTCCGCCCACGGGGATTTCCATCCGCGGTCGGCGCTCCACCCCGGGGCGATACTTCCAGGTGGCGGAGGCCGGCACCGGCTGGGGCGGCACCGACATTACCGACCCGCTGACGATCCTGGGGCCGTTCAAGCCGAAGGAGTCCTGGCCGGGGCTCAGGTTGCTGATGGTCTCCACCACCGGCGAGCAGTGGGGCTATTACGAACTCGACGAGGGGCTGAAGCCGCGCCCGGCGGAGATATCCCCGGAGCTTCGGGCGGCCGTGGAGCGGGTGGCAGAGAACTGCGAGCCCGCGATGTGTTCGGTGCTCTTCATGGCGGGGGCGGGCGGCTCGCTGCGCGCGGGTGTCACCGAGAACCCGGTCAGGCTGACGCGCTCGGTGAAGGAGGCGCTCACCTACGTCTCCTGCGGCGGCGCACCCGCCTATGTCTGGCCCGGGGGTGGCATCACCTTCATGGTGGATGTGATGGAAATGCCGTCGAATTCCTTCGGATATGTGCCCACGCCCGCGCTGGTGGCACCGATCGAGTTCACGCTGCGGCTCACCGATTACGCAGCACTCGGCGGCCATATGGCCGAGGTGCGGCGGCTCGAGGACGTGCTGGGGCCCGAGGTGCGGCGCGTCGGGCCCGGGCACCGCGCCTGGCCCACGGACCGGCGCTTCTACGCCTGGGGGGCGAAGCCATGAAAGGGACGGCGCGGCTTTCGGGCGGGCGGCTGCGGCTCTGGCACGGGCCGATCGACCTGGTGATCCGGGCGGAGGGTGCGGCCGGGGCCGTCGCGGCGGCCGAGGACGCCGCGCGCGCGCGTTTCGAGGGGCTGCTGGAGGGGCTGGTGGCGGAACTGCCGCGGCTCGCCCATGGCGGCGGTGGCGGGCGCGGTGGCCGACGAGATCGCCGCGGCGATGTGGGCGGCGGCACCGCTCGAGCGGCTCTTCGTCAACAACGGCGGCGACATTGCTTTACGTCTCGTGCCCGGCCGGACCTATACCGTGGCCATGGCCGCCCATGGCGGGGCGCGGCTGGGCGAGGTGCGCATCGCGGCCGGGGACGGGATCGGCGGCATCGCCACCTCCGGGCGGCACGGGCGCAGCCTGAGTCTCGGAATCGCCAACAGCGTGACGGTGCTGGCGCGGGACGCGGCAGCCGCGGACGCCGCGGCGACGCTCATCGCCAATGCCGTCGATCTGCCGGGCCACCCGGCCATCACCCGGGCCCCCGCCCGCAGCATTCAGCCCGACAGCGACCTGGGCGCGCGGGAGGTGGTGACGGGGGTGGGCGCGCTCACCGCTGCAGAGGTGGCCGAGGCGCTGGCGCGCGGACTCGCGCGGGCCGACGGGATGAGCGCGCGCGGGCTGATCGCGGCGGCGGCATTGTATCTCGCGGGCGATGCGCGCATGCTGGCACCGACCCACGCAGCGGTGCGCAAGCAATTGAAAGTACACGAACATGCCTGAGCCTGCGCTGCGCCGACTGGCGCTTGTCACGGAAGAGATTTTCCATGAGGGCGGGCCGCGCGCCGCGACGCCGCTGCGCCGCGGCGCGATTCTGGCGGTGATCCAGAACCCCTTTGCCGGGCGTTACGAGCCCGAGATACAGCCCTTCATGGAGGATCTGAAGCCGCTCGGGCTGATGATGGCGCGGCGGCTTCTTGCCGCGCTCGGCGGCGATCCGGCGGGCATCGAGGGCTATGGCAAGGGGGCCATCGTGGGTGCCGCGGGCGAGGTGGAACACGGCGCGCTCTGGCACGCGCCGGGCGGCTACGCGATGCGCGAGGTGCTGGGGGGTGCGAAGGCCATTGTGCCCTCGACGAAGAAGGTGGGTGGTACGGGCGCGCGGCTCGACGTGCCGGTGACGCATGTGAACGCCTCCTATGTGCGCAGCCATTTCGACGCGATGGAGGTGGGGCTGACGGATGCCCCGCGCGCCCATGAACTGCTGCTCGCCCTCGTGATGACCACTGGGCCGCGCGTGCACGCCCGTGCGGGCGGGCTGGCCGCGGCGGACATAAAGGGGGAGGACGGGCTGAGATGAGCGCCGGGATACGCAAGATCGCGGTCTTCCTGGAGGAGACGCATGCCGAGATGGGGCGGGCGGTGGCGCCGCCCACGCGTAAGGCTTGCGCCGTGGCTGTCATCGCCAACCCCTGTGCGGGGCGCTATGTCGAGGACCTGTCCGAACTGATGGAGATCGGCGCGGAGCTGGGTGGGCTGCTGGGCGAGAGATGCATGGCCGCGCTCGGCATCGCGCCGCATCAGGCGCAGAGCTACGGCAAGGCCGCGATGGTGGGCGAAGCGGGTGAGCTGGAGCACGCCGCCGCCATCCTGCACCCCAAGCTGGGCGCGCCCCTGCGCGCGGTGGTGGAGAAGGGGGCGGCGCTGGTGCCCTCGTCGAAGAAGATGGGCGGGCCGGGCCAGCCGCTCGACGTGCCGCTGGGCCACAAGGACGCGGCATACGTGCGCAGCCATTTCGACGGCATGGAGGTGCGGCTCAACGACGCCCCGCGCGCGGGAGAGATCATGGTCGCCGTGGCGGTGACGGATTCGGGGAGGCCCTTTCCGCGCGTCGGCGGGCTGACCCACGAGCAGGCAGAAGGCCGGGACGGGTTGCGATAGAAACTTCACGAACTGTATCAACGGGGAGAGATAAGATCAACTCCTACACCCGCATGACCGCCTTCACCGATCCCTACCGCAAGGGCTGGGAACTGGCGGTGGAGGAAATCAACGCTGCGGGCGGCATCGACGGGCGGCCGTTGCAGGTCATCGCCCGCGACGACACCGGCGACCCGGCGGTGGCGGTGCGCATCGCCGAGGAGATGATCACCAAGGACAAGGTGACGATGATCTTCGGCACCTTCCTGTCGAACATTGGCCTCGCCGTGGCTGATTTCGCCAAGCAGAACAAGGTTCTGTTCCTCGCTTCCGAACCGCTTTCGGATGCCGTGGTCTGGGCGGCGGGCAACCGTTACACCTTCCGGCTGCGGCCCTCGACGCACATGCAGGCGGCGATGCTGGCCGCCGAGGCGGCGAAGCTCGACGCCACGCGCTGGGTGACGGTTGCGCCCAACTACGCCTACGGCAAGGATGCCGTGGCCGCTTTCCAGCGCGAGCTCAAGAAGCTGAAGCCCGAAGTGGAGTTCGTGGGCGAGCAGTGGCCGACGCTCTTCAAGATCGATGCCAGCGCCACGGTGCGCGCGCTGGAGTCAGCGAAGCCCGAGGCGATCTACAACGTCACCTTCGGCGCCGACCTCGCCGAGTTCGTGCGCGAGGGCTCGCTGCGGGGGCTCTTCGAGGATCGTGCGGTGGTCAGCCTGCTGTCGGGCGAGCCGGAATACCTCGATCCGCTCGGCGCCGAGGCGCCCGAGGGCTGGATCGTCACGGGCTACCCCAGCCTTGCCATCGACACGCCCGAGCACCGCGCCTTTGCGGAAGCCTACGTCGCGCGCTGGGGCGAGGCGCCCAAGACCGGCTCGATCGTCGGCTACAATTCGGTGCTGACGCTGGCCGAGCTGTTCCGCAAGGCGCCCTCGCTGGAGACCGAGGTGCTGGTCGAGACGATGAAGGGGCTCGAAGTGCCATCCTCGCCCACCGGGCCCTTCATGTACCGCGCCGCCGATCACCAGGCGACGATGGGCGCCTATGTGGGGCTTACGGGCTTCGAGGACGGCAAGCCGGTGATGCTCGACTGGGTCTATGCCCATGGCGACGCCTACCTGCCCTCCGAGGCGGAAGCCGCGGCGATGCGCCCGGCGGAGTGAGCGACCGGGCGGCGGCGCCCGCCGGTGCCGCCGCCCCAACATCGAAAACCCGGAAAGGGCGGGGGACATGGGATTCTACTTCGCGCAGCTTCTCACGGGGCTGGCCAATGCGGCCTCGCTCTTTCTCATCGCCTGCGGGCTGTCGATCATCTTCGGGGTGATCCGCGTCGTCAATTTCGCGCATGGCTCGTTCTACATGCTGGGCGCCTTCATCGCCTATACGCTGGTCACTGCAATGATGGGGGCGGGCCTGGGGGCCTGGGGCTTCTGGGGTGGCGTGGTGCTGGCAGCCGCGGCGGTGGCACTCGTCGGCGGGCTGATGGAGATCACCATCCTGCGGCGCATCTACCACGCGCCGGAGCTCTTTCAGCTCGTCGCCACCTTCGGCGTGGTGCTGATCGTGCAGGACGCGGCACTGGCGATCTGGGGCCCGGAGGATCTGCT
>PHEG01000513.1 GCA_002842835.1 Alphaproteobacteria bacterium HGW-Alphaproteobacteria-2
GCATGCGCGCGGCGCTCGCGCGGATGGCGGGGCGGCCGGGCTGTTCGCGCGACATGGCCGAGATGACGGCGCGGATGCTGGTCGCGCCGGGCGGGGCGGCGGGATGACAGCTGGTGGCTTCTCACATGTGCGGCACTGGGTGTTCGATCTCGACAACACGCTCTACCCGCCCTCGGCACGGCTCTTCGACCTGATCCATGCGCGCATGACCGGCTATGTGATGCGCACGCTGGGGCTCGACCGCGCCGCAGCCGACCGGTTGCGCCACGATTACTGGCGCGCGCATGGAACCACGCTGGCAGGGCTCATGCACCATCACGGCCACGACCCTCTGCCCTATCTGGCGGAGGTGCATGACATCCCGCTCGACGCGCTTGAGCCCGACCCGGGCCTCGCGCGCGCCATCACCGCACTGCCCGGGCGCCGGGTTGTGCATACCAACGGCTCCACCGCCCATGCAGAGCGGGTGCTGGCGGCGCGCGGGCTCTCGGGTGTCTTTCATGCCGTCTATGGCGTGGAGCATGCGGGCTTCCGCCCCAAGCCGGAGGCGGCGGCCTACGAGGCCGTCTTCGCGCAGGCGGGTGTCGAGCCGCGGACGGCGGCTATCTTCGAGGACGACGCGCGCAACCTCGCGGTTCCCCATGCCTGGGGCATGCAGACCGTTGGCGGCAGGGCACTAGTTGCGCCCTTCCGTCGCAGCCCCTTTTCGCTGTGCCGCGGCATTACATGTATCTGCCGTGAACCTTATGCACGGGAGACCCGCCATGAGCCTTGCACCGCCCCCCGACCTGCCGCTGTGGCGGCGCCTCGTCTACGCCGTGCCGGTCTTCGGCTGGATGCTGCGCGACGTGCTGCACGGCGGGCGCGAGAACATCTATTATGCACTCTTCACGCTGGTGGCGCTGTGGATCATGGCAATCATGACCTGGGGTTACCCGGCGATGATCCTGCCCGCGCTGGCGCTGGTGCCCACGGCCTTCCTCGGGCTCATCCTCATCACACGCGGCTGAGCCCCCGCCTGCGGCAGACCGGGCGGTGACAGGCCGCCCGCGCAGGTCTATCTGAAGGAGAGGCAGGTGCAGGAGGCCACATGGCGGGCGCGGCGGAAGAGACCGACATCCTGATCTCGGGCGGCGGTGTGGCCGGGCTCGCGGCGGCAGCGGCCTTCGGCGCCGCCGGATTCCGGGTGATCTGCGTCGATCCCGCGCCGCCTGTTACCGAAGAGGCCGCCCAAGGCGCCGACCTGCGCACCACCGCCTTCCTGCGGCCCGCGCGCGAGCTGCTGGCCGACGCTGGCCTCTGGGACAGGCTCGCCCCCCATGCCGCGCCCCTGCAGGTGATGCGCATCGTAGAGGCTGGCGGGGCGCCGCCCGAGACGCGGGTCGTGCGCGATTTCGAGGCTGCCGATCTGGGTGGCGCAGAGCCCTTCGGCTGGAACCTGCCCAACTGGCTTCTGCGCCGCGAGATGGTCGCGCGGCTCGCCGATCTGCCGACGGTGGATTTCCGCCCCGGCACCGGCAGCGCGGCACTCTTCACCCGCGAGGGCGAGGCGCTGGTCACGCTCTCGGACGGCGCGCGGGTGCGTACACGGCTGGCCGTGGCCGCCGACGGGCGCCACTCGCCTCTGCGGCAGGCGGCAGGCATCGGCGTGCGCACGCTGCGCTACGGGCAGAAGGCGCTGGCCTTCGCAGTGACGCATCCGATCCCGCACGGCGATGTCTCGACCGAGATCCATCTCTCGGGCGGGCCATTCACGCTGGTTCCGCTCCCCGACCGGGGCGGTGTGCCCGCCTCGGCGGTGGTGTGGATGGAGCGCGGGCCGCGC
>PHEG01000514.1 GCA_002842835.1 Alphaproteobacteria bacterium HGW-Alphaproteobacteria-2
CACCACCGGCATCACGAAGGTGGAGGCCGATGTGATGAAAGCCTCGTCGGCGGCCTGCGCCTCGGCCAGCGTGAAGGGACGCTCCTCCACCTCGAACTGGGCAAGGCGGGCGAACTCCATCACCGCCGCCCGGGTGATGCCGTGCAGGATCTCCGTGCCGAGCTGGCGGGTGACGATGCGATTGCCCTTGACGATCCAGGCGTTGTTCGAGGTGCCCTCGGTCACCAGCCCGTCCTCGACCATCCAGGCGTCATCGGCACCCTGCGCCTTCGCCATCATCTTGCCCATCGAGGGGTAGAGAAGCTGCACCGTCTTGATGTCGCGCCGCCCCCAGCGGATGTCGGGGATCGAGACCACCTTCAGCCCGCGCTCAGCCGCCGGGTTCTCGACGAGTGCCTTCGCCTGGGTGAACAGCACCACCGTGGGTGTCACGCCCTCGGGGTAGGCGAAATCGCGGTCGGCCGCGCCGCGGGTGACCTGGAGATAGATCATCCCTTCGGTGAGACCGTTCCGGGCCACGATCTCGCGGTGCAGCGCGAGCCATTCGTCCTCGCTGTGCGGGTTCTCCATCTCCAGCTCCGCAAGCGAGCGCGCCAGCCTGCGCGCATGGCCGGCGAAGTCGATCAGCCGCCCGTCGAGCACGCTGGTAACCTCGTAGACGCCGTCGGCGAAGAGAAAGCCGCGATCGAAGACCGAGACCCTGGCCTCTTCCTCGGGCACGAAGGCCCCGTTCACATGGACGATGCGGCTCATCTTTTCTCCTGTTCTTCTGGCTGGCACCGTCTCGGGCCGGGGTCTTGACGGGTCAACCCCATAGTTCCGCCTCCGGCGGATGCACCCCCCGTTCGTCGTAGCGCAGCGGATGCGCGCGGTCCTGCGCCAGCAGCAGCGGGCCGTCAAGATCGGTCACATCCGCGCCCTGCGCCAGCAGCACCGCAGGCGCCATGGCGAGCGACGTGCCCACCATGCAGCCCACCATGATGCCATAGCCCTGCGCGCGCGCCGCGTCCCTCAACTGGCAGGCAATGGCTGCTCGACCATCGCCACGCCGAGGCGCAGCAGGTGCGGGGCGAGTTCGGCATAGGTTTCCGCGTCCCAGCCCTCGTTGGCGTCCACGATGATGCGGGCCTTGGGCGCGCCCGCGCGCACGGCTTCCAGCCGCGGCATGTCGTCTGGCGTGCCGAGCTTGATCTTCAGAAGCGGGCGCTGCGCGTGGCGCGCCGCGGCGGCGCGCATCTTCTCCGGCGTATCGAGCGAGAGCGTATAGGCGGTGACCTGCGGCAGGGGGGCAGGCAGCCTCGCCAGCTCCCATACCCGCCGCCCGGCGCGCTTCGCCTCCCGGTCCCAGAGCGCGCAGTCGAGCGCGTTGCGCGCCGCACCGGGGGGCAGTGCCTCTTGCAGTGCCGCGCGGTCCACCGGCAGGGCGACGCCCTCTATCTGCGCCGTCACGCCCTCGATACTCTCGCCATAACGTGCGTAGGGCACGCATTCGCCGCGCCCCGTCGTGCCACCGGCTTCCACCTCGACCGTCAGGACCCGCGCCTCGATGCGCGAGCCGCGGGCGATGGTGAACGCCTCGGCCAGCGCAAAGCTTTCTGCCGTCACCCGTACCTGCATCAGAGCGCCGCCAGCGCCTCGGCCAGCCTCTCGGCCCCCTGCCGGTAGGGATCGACCGCCGGCAGGCCCAGCCGCGCCTCGGCCTCGGCGAGACAGGCGAGCGCCGCCTTCTCGTCCAGATGCTGGGTGTTGATGGCGATGCCGACGACCTGACATTCCGGGTTTGCGATGCGGGCGAGCGGCAGCGCGGTGTCGCGCAACTGTTCCAGCGTGGGCAGCCCATAGCCCGGCAGCCCGCGCATGTGGGTGCGCGTCGGCTCGTGGCAGAGGATCAGCGCATCGGGCTGCCCGCCGTGGATCAGCGCCAGCGTCACGCCGGAATAGGAAACGTGAAAAAGGCTGCCCTGCCCCTCGATCAGGTCCCAATGGTCGGGCTCGTTGTCGGGCGTCAGCCACTCGACCGCGCCGGCCATGAAATCGGCCACCACGGCATCGAGCGGTACGCCGTCGCCGGTGATGAGAATCCCGGTCTGCCCGGTGGCGCGGAAGCTGGCCTTC
>PHEG01000515.1 GCA_002842835.1 Alphaproteobacteria bacterium HGW-Alphaproteobacteria-2
CGAGCAGGAGCCCGGTGGCCAGAACCGCCGCCCCGAGCCCGGCGGCAAGCGTGCCGAGAAGGGGGCGACTCTCGATCAGCCCGGTCACGAAATCCCAGGTCGCCAGCGACACCGCCAGCCCGACGAGCCCGCCAAGTGCAGCCAGGAACAGTCGCCAGAGCCGCGAGGGCTGCCGCGCGCCCAGCACCGCGAGCCGCGCCGCAGGCAGCACCGCGACGGGATCTGCGGGCGGCGGCGCGGTGGCCGGGTCCGCCGGGGCCTCGCCCTCACCGACCTCGAAGAGCATCGGCCGCTGCCTGTCCTTGCTGCTCATGTGCCCTGCCCCCGGGATTCGCCTTTGGGAAAATGCTCCGGCGGGGCAGCACCCATCCTCACAGCAACGCCTTCAGATCCACGCCCGGGTCGGCGACAGTATCCGGCGCCGGGCTCTTCCCCGCCTCGATCAGACGCTTGGCCACCATGTAGGCACGCGGCTCGTTCATCGCATCCACCGCCAGCAGTTCCCCCCCCCAGTAGTACCAGTGGCTGCGGCTACCCGGATGGCTGCCCGGGCGCACCACCACGCGCTCGTAGCCCGCGTTGAGCCCCGCTATCTGCAGCTTCACGTCATACTGATCCGACCAGAACCAAGGTACCGGGGCATAGGGCTGTTCCGCCCCCAGCATGTTGGCCGCCACGCATTCGGCCTGATCGATGGCGTTCTGCACGCTTTCCAACCGGATGCGACCGCCCCGCCAGGGGAAGGACGCGCAATCCCCCGCCGCCCAGATTGCCGGGTCCGACGTGCGGCCCATCGCATCGGCCGCGATGCCGTTCTCCACCGCCAGCCCCGCCACCTCGGCCAGTTCCGTGGCCGGGGTCACGCCGATGCGCGCGCGGTGCAGGTCGCGGAAGAACTCCGCCGTCTCGGGCGCCGCCACGCGGCCCAGGATGCGCTCGGCGGCCTCCACCAGAACCACCTTCAGCCCCAGCGCCACGGCGACCGCCGCGACCTCGAGCCCGATATAGCCGCCGCCCACCACCAGAAGCCGCGCGCCGGGGCGGAAGGCGGGCGCCATCTCGTCCACGTCCGCCAGCGTGCGCAGAACATGCACGCCGTCCAGATCGCCGCCGATGCTTCCGGGCAGGCGGCGCGGCACCGCGCCCGTGGTCAGCGCCAGCGCGTCGTAGGGATGGGCCATGCCTCCCGCCACCACGCGCCGGTCGGCGCGGTCGATCGCCACGGCGGTATCTGTGAGATGCAGCTCGATCCCCTGCTCGGCATAGAAGCTCTCGGGCCGCAGCCACAGCCGCTCCGCCCCGATCTCCTGCTTCAGATAGGCCTTGGAGAGCGGCGGGCGCTGATAGGGCGGCGCGGCTTCCTCGCCGATCATCACGATACGCCCGGCAAAACCGAGACCACGCAGCTTCGCTGTCAGCGAGAGGCCTGCCTGCCCCGCGCCGACGATGACGATGCGATCCATGCCACGTTCCTTCGCTCTGGTCCCCGGGCGGGCGGAGCGTATATCACTGGCCGTGTGATGCAATCAGCCAGAGGGGGAGACCATGGCGATTTCGACAGGTGACAAGCTGCCCGGCGCGACGCTGCTGAGGATCGGCGAGAAGGGGCCGGAGGCGGTGGCCCTGCAGGAGCGGCTGGCGGGCCGCAAGGTGGCGCTCTTCGCGCTGCCTGGCGCCTACACGCCGACATGTTCTTCCGCGCATGTGCCCAGCTTCATCCGGAGCATGGACAAGCTGAAGGCAAAGGGCGTGGACGAGGTGATCTGCGTCTCGGTCAACGACCCCTTCGTGATGAAAGCCTGGGGCGAGGCCACCGGCGCGACCGCCGCCGGCATCACCATGCTGGCCGACCCGGAGGGCGCCTTCACCGCTGCCATCGGCATGGCCTTCGATGCGCCGCCCGCCGGGCTCCACCGCCGATCGAAGCGTTTTGCCCTGCTGGCCGAGGACGGCGTGGTGAAGGTGCTGAACGCCGAGGAAAGCCCCGGCCAGTGCGAGATCTCGGCAGGCGAGGCGCTGGCCGCGGCGATCTGAGGC
>PHEG01000043.1 GCA_002842835.1 Alphaproteobacteria bacterium HGW-Alphaproteobacteria-2
TTCTGGCCGAGGCCGAACGCGCGCCGGGCCCCTGATCTGACCGGCCTCAGGCGAAGGCGTCGGGTTCGGCGGCCTTGCGGGTGGCAACGAAGGCGCGCAGCGCCTCGTCGATGCCCGGGTCGAGCGCGGGCTGCTGGTAGTCTGCCAGCTGCTTGCTCACCCGCACCGAGGCGAGCGCCAGGGTGTCGCGTGCGCCCTCATCCTCCCAGGTCTCGAAAGGCTTGTAGTCAAGCAGGTCGCTACGCCAGAAAGCGCTCTGGTAATTCGCCTGTGTATGCGCGCAGCCAAGGTAATGCGCCCCCGGCCCAACTTCGCGGATGGCGTCCATCGCCTGGCCGTTCTCGCTCATGTCCACCCCGGCGGCCAGCTTGTGGAGCGCCCCCAGCTGATCGGCGTCCATGACGAATTTCTCGTAGGACGAGACCAGCCCGCCCTCCAGCCAGCCGCAGGCGTGCAGCATGAAGTTCACCCCCGCGAGCAGCCCCATGTTGAGGCTGTTTGCGCTCTCGTAGGCGGCCTGCGCATCGGGCAGCTTCGAGCCGCAGAAGGCCCCCGCCGAACGGTAGGGCAGCCCCAGCCTGCGCGCGAGCTGCCCCGCGCCATAGGTGATCTGCGCGGCCTCGGGTGTGCCGAAGGTGGGTGCGCCCGAGTTCATGTCGATAGAGGTGACGAAGGCGCCGAAGATCACCGGCGCGCCCGCCCGCACGAGCTGCGCATAGGCCACGCCCGCCAGCACCTCGGCCAGCACCTGCGTCAGCGTGCCCGCCACGGTCACGGGCGCCATGGCGCCGCCCACGATGAAGGGCGAGACGATGGTCGCCTGCCCGGCGGCGGCATAGACCTCGAGCGCGCCCATCATGGTGGAATCGAAGGTGAGCGGCGAGTTGATGTTGATGAGCGAGGTCATCACCGTGTTCCGCGCGACGAACTCCTCGCCGAAGAGGATGCGGCACATCTCGACGCTGTCGGCGGCACGCGAGGGCTCGGTGACGGAGCCCATGAAGGGTTTGTCCGAGAGCGTCATGTGCGCCAGCAGCATGTCGAGGTGGCGCTTGTTTACCGGCACGTCGGTCGGCTCGCAGACCGTGCCGCCGGAATGGTGCAGCCACTTCGACATGTAGCCCAGCCGCACGAAATTGCGGAAATCCGCCATCGTGGCATAGCGCCGCCCGCCTTCGGCGTCGCGTACGAAGGGCGGGCCGTAGACCGGCGCGAGCACCAGGCTGCGCCCGCCGATCTCGACCGAGCGTTCGGGGTTGCGCGCGTACTGGGTGAAACGCGCGGGCGCCGTGGCGCAAAGCTGGCGCGCGAGCCCGCGCGGGATGCGCACCCTCTCGCCCTGCACGTCGGCGCCTGCCTGCCGCCAGCGTTCCAGCGCGGCGGGATTGTCCACGAAATTGACGCCGATCTCTTCCAGGACGGTCTCGGCGTTCCACTCGATGATCTCCAGCGCCTCGGCCGTGAGGATCTCGAAATCGGGGATGTTGCGCTCGATGAAGCGCGCGGTCTCGATGCGCCTGCCACCGCGAAGCGGACCGCGCGGCGATGCGCAGCGGCCTGTTCCGGTTGTAAGCGTGCAGGGGCGCCGCCCGCCGCGCGATTGCGCCGCTCCGATGCCCGGTTCCGACATCGCTCCGGCGGCGGTGCATGGTCGCAGCCCGCGCCCGGCGGTTGACTTTCGCGGTACGCCGTGGTCACCCCGGCCAGGTATCTGCACGATGGCGGGAAAGGTCCGAGCATGAACCTCCAGGACACTGGCGCCGGGGCCTCCGGGCCGACAGAGGCCGCGGCGTCTGCCTCTATCGGGGTCGTCTCGGGCCGCTACCGGCTCGAGGAGCAGCGCGCGCGTTTCGTCTGGAAATCCTACCTGCGCACCGCCGGTACGCTGGGCCAGCGCTGGCTTCGGCGCAAGGCCCGCCAGGACTGGCTGGAGCATCCCGTCCAGCCGGGTGTCGATGTGGTCTCCTTCTGGCTCGACCAGACGATCGGCGGCGGCGGCACCGGGGTCGGCTTCGCGCTCTTCTGCCATGGCAGCGAGGTGCTGCGCTTCGACTGTTTCGGCGGGCGGCTTGGGCATTTCCACATCACCCCCTTCACGCCCTGGAAAGTGCGCATCCGACGGCTGGAGTTCCACGGCCAGACGGTACACGAGCAGATCGACGAGGCGCTCTTCCACCTGCTGCGCAACCATCGCTTCTTCATGCAGTTGAACCCGCGCCCCAGCCTGCGCAGCCTGCGCATCGACGGTCCCGCGCTGGAGCGGGCCTGCGAAAGCGCCCGCGCCAGTGCCATGGGGTATCTGGCAAACGTTCCCGTTCTGCGACCGCTCGCCGAGGGCCATGTGCCCAGCGAATCCATCTCGCCCAAGAATCTCGTTGACGATTGAACCCCGGTCCGGAGATTGTTCTGTCTGAACGCCTCAAATTTCCGTGATGTCAGAATTTTATTCCTGAAATAACCAAGACCGAGGGCTCAGGTTCTTGTATTCGCGTTTGCGTGATCTGGACGCGAGCGCACCGTGCTGGTCTGCCTGCCGCCTGAGAACTCCATCAGGGCAAGGATCGGACATGCGCATTTTCCCCTATACCCGGCGCGCCACCGCCACGCTCGCCTGCGGACTGGCCGCTGCCTTCGCGCAGCCCGCAGGCGCGACGAACGGCTACATCTCGAACGGCTACGGCGCCGAAGCGAAGGCCATGGCTGGTGCGGGCGTGGCCGTCGATGCGGGCGTGCTGGGGCTGGCGCAGAACCCGGCGATGGGTGTGACCGTGGGCAACCGCGCGGATGCCTGCGCCTCGGGCTTCGCACCCGAGCGCGACGTGACGCGTCATTCCCTGCCTCGGCATCAATCGCCGCCTCGACGCGGTGTCGGCGCTCGGGCTCGTGGTCTATGCCCATGGCGGCATCAACACAGATTACGACACCAACGTCTTCTCGCCCGGCTTCGGGCCCGCACCGGGGCCGCTGGGCGTCGATCTGGCGCAGGTGTTCGTCGCGCTCAACTACGCGCGCGAACTGGCGCCCGGGCTCACGCTCGGCATCGCCCCCACCTTCGCGGTACAGCGCTTCCGCGCGCGCGGGCTGGGCAATTTCGCGCCCTTCTCGAGCGACCCGGCCAACCTCACCAACAACGGCTACGACTGGTCCACGGGCGGCGGCGTGAACCTCGGCGTGACATGGAAGCCTGCCACGGGCATCACGTTGGCCGCAGCCTGGCGCTCGCGCATGTACATGTCGAAATTCGAAGACTACGCCGGGCTTTTCGCCGAAGGCGGCGATTTCGACATTCCCGCCACGCTGACCATCGGCGCCGCCTGGGCGCCCGTGGCACTGCCGGGGCTGACGCTGACGGCGGAATACCAGCGCATCTTCTATTCGGACATCGACAGCGTGGGCCGCAGCGGCGTGCTGCCCCCGGCCGCCTTCAATCTCGGCGCGGGCAACGGTGCGGGCTTTGGCTGGGAGGACATGGATGTCTTCCGCCTCGCGGCCATCTGGCAGGCGGCCGAACGCTGGACGCTGCGCACCGGCGTGAGCTACGCCTCGGAGTTCATCGACGGCGACGAGGTGGTATTCAACATCCTCGCCCCGGCCACGCCACGCTGGCATGCCTCGGTTGGTGCAAGCTACGCCGCGCGCGAACGCTGGGTGGTGACGGCGGCCTACACGCGCGCCTTCTCGGCCTCCACCACGGGCACCAACCCGTTCCTCACGCCCGCGCAGCCCGTGAGGCTGCGCATGGACCAGCACGAGGCCACGCTGGGGGTCAGCTACCGCTGGTGAGGGGCCTTGCGCGGCCCCGGCCCCTGCCCTAACAGCGGCGCATGACCGAGCATGACCGCCTTCTGATCATCGACTTCGGCAGCCAGGTGACGCAACTCATCGCGCGGCGGCTGCGCGAGTTGAACGTCTATTGCGAGATCCACCCCTATCAGAAGGTGGATGACGCATTGCTGGCCGAGATGGCGCCGAAGGCGATCATCTTCTCGGGCGGCCCGGACAGTGTGACACGCGACGGCAGCCCCCGTCCGCCGCAGGCCGCCTATGATCTGGGCGTGCCGATCCTCGGGATCTGCTACGGCCAGCAGGTGATGATGCAGGACCTCGGCGGGCGCGTCGAGGCGGGCGAACATGCCACCGCCGAATTCGGCCGCGCCTACGTGACCCCGACCGGGGTCAAGAGCGACTTCCTCGACGGTTGGTTCGCGGGCAAGGCACGCGAACAGGTCTGGATGAGCCATGGCGATCATGTCTCTGAAATCGCACCTGGCTTCGAGGTTCTGGGCACCTCGCCCGGTGCCCCCTTCGCCATAACGGCCGACCGCGACCGCCGCTTCTACGCGGTGCAGTTCCACCCGGAGGTGCACCACACCCCGAACGGCGCGCGGCTCTACGAGAATTTCATCCGCCTCGCCGGGTTCAGGGGCGACTGGACAATGGGCGCCTATCGCGATGAGGCGATTGCGAAAATCCGCGCGCAGGTGGGCGACAAGAAGGTGATCTGCGGCTTGTCTGGGGGTGTCGATTCCTCGGTCGCCGCGGTGCTGATCCACGAGGCGATCGGCGATCAACTGACATGCGTCTTCATCGATCACGGCCTCCTGCGGCAGAACGAGGCCGAGGAAGTGGTCGCGATGTTCCGAGACAACTACAATATTCCGCTCATCCATGCCGATGAGGCGGCGCTGTTTCTGGGTGAGCTTGATGGTGTAAGCGATCCGGAAATCAAGCGGAAAACCATTGGCAGGCTCTTCATCGACGTATTCCAGAAATATGCGGGCCAGATTGAGGGGGTCGAATTTCTGGCACAGGGCACGCTCTACCCGGACGTGATCGAGAGTGTCAGCTTCTCCGGCGGTCCCTCCGTCACCATCAAGTCGCATCACAACGTGGGCGGCCTGCCCGAGAAGATGGGGCTGAAGCTCGTGGAGCCGTTGCGCGAGCTCTTCAAGGACGAGGTGCGGGCGCTCGGCCGCGAGTTGGGTCTGCCCGGGCATTTCATCGGCCGCCACCCCTTTCCCGGCCCCGGCCTCGCCATCCGCTGCCCCGGCGAGATCACCCGCGAGAAACTCGAGGCGACGGGCGCACCTATGATTTCGCCTGCGCCCTGCGCGCGGTGACGAGCGTTGATGGCATGACCGCGGATTACTACCCGTTCACCCACGAGTTCCTGGGCGAGACGGCGACGCGCATCATCAACGAGGTCAAGGGCATCAACCGCGTGACCTACGACATTACCTCGAAGCCCCCCGGCACCATCGAGTGGGAATAGTTCTTGCCCATCCGAAGGTATCCGAAACTACGCTAGAAGACGACATAAGCACTTGAAAACAAAATAATTCAACCGATACCTATCGAAGCTATCGATGGGCATCAAACGCGTCTGTCGTGCCCGCTGACGGACCCGACCCCGGTTGATCATCCGAAAATCGAAAGTACCGTCACAGCGACCGAGGCTGATGACGGTACTTTTCGCATCGTAAAGCTATGAATAAAAAGAATATTTGTCCAAGGCCTCCAGAAACCGCGTGACGGTCCTTTTCCGCGAGGAGGCCTAGAATGTTGACGGATGCAGCACTCAAGTGCCTGAAAAAAAATACAAGGTGACCGATCGTGACGGCATGTATGTGCGTGTCGCACCGTCAGGCGGCATCTCGTTCAGGCTCGACTATCGGCTGAACGGCAGGCGGGAGACCGTTCATCTCGGCAAGTACGCCCGAGATGGGATCACGCTCGCCCGGGCGCGGGAACTGTGCCTGGACGCGAAACGGATGATCGCCGAGGGGCGGTCGCCCGCCATCGAGAAGCAGCGGGAGAAGCGCCGGATCAAGGAGGCCAAAAGTTTCGGCGAGTTCGGCGAGACGTGGCTGACGGGCGCGCCCATGGCCGACAGCACGCGCGCCATGCGCCGCGCCATCTTCGAGCGTGAACTCATGCCCGTCTGGCGGAACCGTTTGCTGACCGAGATCACGCCTGATGACCTGCGCGCCCACTGCGCCAAGATCGTGGAACGGGGCGCGACGGCGACGGCCATCCATGTGCGAGATATCCTGAAGCAGATCTACGGCTTCGCCATTCTCCATGGCGAGAAAGTTGTCAATCGGCAGGCAAAACTGACCCCCTATCGGCTTCCAAAATTGACCTGAACCGCGCCGGGTTTCCCGGAGGCCCCGACTTTTGGAAGGATGGGGTCCATGGAACCGAAGAAGACGACGAAGCCGTACCCTGCTGCGGCGCAAACTTCCTGTATCTGCCGGTCGTGCGCGACCGATCGTCGCCGTTTCAGGCCGTCTCGCCGCCTCTCACGCCCGCATCGAGGATGGATGTCAGCAGCGGGTTTGGGAACCGCCGGTCGCGCGTGACGGCGAGGAACGACTCGGCGATCCCGTCCAGCTTCACGGCCTCCAGGAGCAGCCCGGCGGCCAACTCGTCCTGAACGACAATGGGCGGGATCACCGCGAGGCCCGCGTCCTCGCGCGCCAGAAGTCGGAGCATGGCCATGTCGTCCACCTCCGCTGCGATCGAGGGCAGCACGCCGAGGCGACTGGCCAGCGCATCGAAGGCGTCGCGCAGCGTGGTCTCGCGCGGGGGCAGCACGACGGGCTCGCGGGCGAGTAGATCGGCCAGCCCGTGCGGTGCGCTGCCGATCCTGGCCGGAGTGCCGATCAGGCTTACGGGCTGTTCCGACAAGCGGTGCACCAGCCACGGGCTCGCGGCGTCGCGCGCTGGGGCGAGGTTGGTCAGCACCACGTCGAGCGAGGTCGCCTCGAGTCCGCGCAAGAGTTCCGCCTGACTGCCCGAGCGCAGCACGACCTCGACATCCGTTCTGCCGATCAGCGGGCGCAGGAACTGGAGCTGAAAGTTGCGCGACAGCGTGGCGAGCGCACCGACCCGCAGCACCTGACGGCCGCGCCCGGTCTGGCCAAGGGTCGCGGTCAGGTCGTCTGCCGTTTGGAAGATGGCCTCGGCGTGGTCCAGCGCGATGCGCCCCGCCTCGGTCAGCAACAGCCTCCGGCCGCGCCGCTCGAACAGGTCGTGGCCGAGCGTCTGCTCCAGAGTGCGGATCTGGGTGGACAGGGCAGACTGCGACAGGTTCAGCCGACGCGCCGCGGACGTGAGCGAACTGTCGTTGGCGACGGCCCGAAACAGGCGCAGGTGGTGAAGGTTGAGTTGTGCCATCGTTCTATTCTTTAGATTGATAATCCGGATAATATGAATTTTTCTGGCGCCTTTCCATGGGCTATCTGACAACTCGCAAACCGTAACCCTGCGGAGAACGCCCGATGGATCCCTTGTCGCTTGCCCCTCTGCCCCTCTTGGCCGCCGCCGTCTTCGCCGCCACCCGTCCGGGGCGCCGACCGGTCGCCGTTCCAGCCGTGGCCGAGCTGGCCACTCTGGCTGCGCTGGCGCTGGCGGCGGCGGGAGTCGTTTGGCTCTTCGTTGCCGGGTCGACGGTTATTGCCGTCGGTTCGGGCCCCTGGATGCTGGCGCTGAGGCTCGATGCGGTCAGTGCCACGATGGGCCTGCTCGTGGCCTTTGTCGGCTGGATCGTGGAGCGCTATTCGCGTCGCTATCTTGACGGCGAAACGCGCGAGGGGCGGTTCCATGCGCTGATGCTGGCGACGCTGGCGGCGGTGTTGGTGCTGGTGCAGTCGGGCAGCCTTTTGGTGCTGGCTGCGGCCTTTGTCGCAGTCGGGCTGGGGCTGCGGCAACTGCTGCTGTTCTACCCCGACAGGCCCGAAGCACGGCGGGCGGCCGCGAAGTTCAGCCTCGTCTGGAGCGCGGGCGATGCGGCAGTGATCCTGGCCGGTGTCCTGCTTTGGCTGGCCTTCGGCTCCGCCGATCTGGCGGCGATCTCGGAGGCGGCGCCCGCGAGTCTGCCGCTGGCGGCCAAGGTTGCGGTTGCTCTCCTGGTACTTGCCGCCGCGCTCAAGACCGCGGCCTTTCCGCTGCACGGCTGGCTGACCGAGGTGATGGAGGCCCCGACCCCCGTCTCGGCGCTGCTGCACGCGGGGATCGTCAACGCGGGTGGCTTCCTGCTGATCCGGCTGGCCGACCTCGTCCAAGCGAGCCCCGGTGCGATGGCCGCGCTGGTCATGATCGGCGGCTTCACCGCGCTCTTCGGGGCGCTGGTGATGCTGACGCAGGCAGCGGTCAAGACGGCGCTGGCCTGGTCCACGGTCGCTCAGATGGGCTTCATGCTGCTCCAGTGCGGTCTCGGCCTGTGGGCGCTGGCGCTGCTGCACATAGTGGCGCATTCGCTCTACAAGGCGCATGCCTTCCTTGCCTCGGGCGGGGCGGTTCAGGCGGTGGCGGCGACGCGGCGGCCGGGGCCGGTGGCGGCGCCGGGGATCGGCGCGGTCGCCCGGGCCTTCCTGATCGCGGTCGCGCTTTATGCCGTGGTGGCTGCGGGCTTCAGCGCGCTGGCGGGCGAGAAGTCGCCGCAGGCGCTGGCGCTGGGGCTGATCCTGGTGTTTGGAGTGGCGTATCTGGTGGCGCAGGGGCTGGCCGATGCAGCGCCGTCCGCGCTGACGCAGCGCACGGCGGCGGCCTCCGCAGGCGCGGCGGTGGCCTATTTCGCCTTCCACCAGGCGGCCTTCGCGCTCTGGGGCGGCGGGCTGCCTCAGGCGCCGTTGGCCGGGGCGCTGGAATGGGCGCTGATCGTGCTGGCGCTTTGCTCGTTCGGGCTGGTGGCGGTGGCGCAGGCGCTGTTTCCGCACTGGGCGCACCACCCGGCGGCGGCGGGGCTGCGGGTGCATCTGGCCAACGGCCTTTACCTCAACGCGCTGCTTGACCGCGCAATCGGCGGGCTGCGGCTCGCCCGGCCCAACTGACCACCCCCTCCGAGACGATGGAGACAGCCATGCTGATGCAGCAGATCGACACCGCCCCCGCCCGGATCGCGGGTATCCTGAAATCGGCCGAGGCGGCGGTGCGCGCCATTCCGCCCGCCTTCCCGCTGTCGGCCACGGTCGCGGTCAACCCCTTCCTCGGCCAGACCGGCGAGGATCTGGCGACCGCCGCCGCGCGCCTCGCCCGGGTCGCCGGGGTGGCCATCCTGCGCCCGAGGGTGGACCTCGCGGCCGAGGTCGCCGCGGGCCGCATCACCGACGATGACCTGTCCGAGGCGCTGCTCGCCTGCCGCTCGGCACTGAAGCCCGCCGACCTTGCGATGCTCAAGGCCAGGCTTGCCGCCACCCCGCCTGCGCCCGCGGCGCTGCCGACGGTGGCCGAGCTCGCCGCCCGCGCCACCGGCACCGACTGGCCGGCGCTGATCGCGCGCTGTATCGGGCTCTGGGCCGCAGGGCGGTTCGACCGGGGGCAGGCCCTTTGGACACCCGCGCCGGGGCAAGGCGCCTTTGCCGCCTGGCGCGAATGGGCCACCCACGACCTGACGCCGGAAATCGCGGGCCTTGCAGGGTTCTGCGCCCATGTCGCAGCGGCACCCGACACCGCCGAGCGCGCCATCCTGCGCGCGGCTGGTCGTCTGGGGATCGACGAGGCCGCGGCCCCCACGGCCTTCCACCGGCTGCTGACGGACCTCGGCGGCTGGGCACAGCATGCCCGCTGGCTGCTATGGGAGGCCGAACTGAAAGGCGGCACCGATGCCACGCCCGCCGACACGCTGGCGATCCGGCTGGTCTGGGAAGAGGCACTGCTGGCCCATGCCCCGGCTGTGGCCGAGGACTGGGCGCAGACGGTCGCGGCCCATGCCGCCCCCGTCGTCCCCACCCCCGACCATGTGATCGACGCCATCCTGCAGGAAGCGGCCGAGCGCGCGCACCAGCGCAGGCTCGCCGCAGCCCTGACCGGGCCGAGGGCGCAGGCGGGCAGGCCCGCCCTGCAGGCGGCCTTCTGCATCGACGTGCGCTCCGAGGTCTTCCGCCGCGCGCTCGAGGCGCTTGACCCCGGCATCGCCACCATCGGCTTCGCGGGCTTCTTCGGCTTGCCGCTGGCGCACCGGGCGCATGGCACCGACGAGGTGGCGGCGCATCTGCCGGTGCTCCTGAAGCCCGCGCTGACCTCCACCTCGCAGGCCGCGCCCGAGGTGGAACAGGCCATCCGCATCGCCGCCCGAACCGCGCGGGCCTGGAGCCGGTTCCGGCAGGCCGCCGTGTCGTCCTTCGCCTTCGTCGAGGCGGCGGGGCCCTTCTACGGCGCCAAGCTCGTCAGGGACGCGCTCGGCCTGACCAAGGACCCCGCGTCCGCCCCCGCGCCGCGCATCGAGGGTGGGCTGTCAGCCGAGGCCAAGGCCGCCACCGGGGCGGCTGTGCTGAAGGCCATGAGCCTGACACAGGGCCATGCTCGGCTGGTCCTGCTGCTGGGACATGGCGGCAACGTCACCAACAACCCGCACGAAAGCGCCTATCACTGCGGCGCCTGCGGTGGAAAGACAGGCGAGGTCTCGGCGCGGCTGCTGGCTTCGCTGCTCAACGACCACGAGACGCGGGCGGGCCTGCCCGGCCACGGGATCGACCTGGCGGCGGACACGTTGTTCCTGGCCGGTCTGCACGACACCACGACCGACGAGATCCTTCTCTACGAGGACGCGCCGGTCCCAACCCATGCCGCCGACATTGCCGCGGCTAAGGACTGGCTCACGCGCGCCGGCAAGGCGGCCCGGGCCGAGCGCGCCGTGCGCCTGCCCGGCGCCACGCCCGCCACGGTGGCGGCGCGTGCCCGCGATTGGGCCGAGGTGCGCCCCGAATGGGGGCTGGCGGGCTGCGCCGCCTTCATCGCCGCGCCCCGCGCGGTGACGGCCGCGGCCGATTTGCAGGGCCGCGCCTTCCTGCACAGCTACGACTGGCAGACGGATCACGGCTTCGGCACGCTCGAACTGATCCTTACCGCGCCGGTGGTCGTGGCCAGCTGGATCAGCCTGCAATACTACGGCTCGTCGGTCGCGCCGGCGGCCTTCGGCGGCGGCAACAAGCTGATCCACAACGTCACGGGCGGTATCGGCGTGGTGCAGGGCAACGGCGGGGCGCTGCGCCCTGGCCTGCCCTGGCAGACCGTTCATGACGGAAAACGACTGATACACGAGCCCCTGCGCCTGTCGATCCTGATCGAGGCATCGCAGGCGGCCATGTCCGAGATCCTGGCCCGCCATCCCGGTGTTCGCGACCTCTTCGACAACGGCTGGCTGCACCTCTTTGCTCTCGAAGGCGGACGGATCGCAGCGCGCTACCGCCCGGGCCTGACCTGGGAGGGTGCCGAAGCCCACTCCCGGGCGGCATGAGCCTGCCGCCTCACACTGCGTTTGGCATGGTGCGCGGCAAAGCAGCGGCGGTTGCGTCGCCTCTCGCGCGCGAGGGCGTGTCGGCCGTGCCAACGCGGCAGACCCCGCTCAAAGCTCATACTGCAACCCCAAGCGATCGCTACAGATGGAGAAGGTCAGACGTCAGTCCCGTCCCCTCCAGATCAAATTTCAAATCGAACCGCGCCGCCGCTCTGGCCGAATGGCGGGGTCTTTGTGCGGAATAAGGGACAGCTTCACTGCCCCAACAGAGACGAGTTCGAATTCGTCTGACAACACCACAGCACCGCACGCCTACTGCGCGGAGACGCGCGGCGCGGCTTCCGGCCTTTCCTGAACCGCTTCCTCGGCGGCCATCAGCCGCACCATGGTCGCCAGCGTGATCGTGCCCAGCGTGGCGCGGGTGATGCTCACGACGTCGAGCAGCGTCACCCGCCGCGGGTTGCACGACAGCCGGTAGCCGCCACCGATGCCGCGCAGCGACTGCGCAAGACCCGCGCGCACCAGCGCCTTCATCACCTTCGAGAGATGATGTGGCGAGACGTCGTAGATCGCGCCGATCTCGGCCACCGAACGCTGCCTGTCGGGCGTGCGCGCCAGTTCGGCGAGAGCGAAGATGGCGAGCGTGCTGGAAACCTGAAGCCGCATGCCCCGCCCCTACCCGAAGGCCAGTTCGAGCTGCATGAAGGGCCCGGCCCGCATTCCCTGGCTGCGGAAGAAGGCCAGATGCAGCAGGTCCTTGCGCGAGACCATGGTGCGCACGGCATGCACGCCCGCGGTGCGGAAGGTTTCGCAGACGGCGCGGAAAAGCTGCTCGCCCACATGTTGCTGGCGCAAATCGGCATCGACCGCGAGGCGCAGCACCCAGCCGCAGGGCTCGGTGCCGAACTCCCAGCTCCGGATCTCGCCGATCAGGAAGCCCACCAGCCGCCCCTCGGCCGGGTCGATCGCCTGCGACTCGGCCACGAGGATGAAGCGCTCGTCGGGTCGGCGGCCCAGGTAGCGTTCGAAGATGTCCTCCCAGAAGGCGCGGCTCGCGTTCTCGCCATGCTGCTGGTCGAGGCGCACCACCTCGTCGAGATCGTCGGGTCGGCCGGGGCGGATGCGCACCGGCACTGTCGGCCCGCAGAGCGCGGTGGCGAAAGCGTCCGACCGCGCGAGCGCCGTCTCCAGACGGGGGGGCGTCGTTCCCGAGATACCGCGCTGGCCCATCGCT
>PHEG01000516.1 GCA_002842835.1 Alphaproteobacteria bacterium HGW-Alphaproteobacteria-2
GAGGACTGGGTCGAGGCGCGACGCGAGGAGATCCTTCCGGTCCCCTACTTTCAAATCGTGTTCACCGTCCCCGAGAAGCTTCGTCGCATCATTCGTAGGCATCAGTGCGTTCTCTACCCGAAGCTCATGACTGCGGTGGGCGAGACACTGCTCGAGGTGGGTGCGGATCCGGAGCACGTCGGAGGCCAGATCGGAGCGCTGACGGTGCTCCACACGTGGACCCGGACGGTGGAATATCACCCTCATGTTCATTGCCTGGTGCCCGCGGGCTTCCTCGACGACGCTGGTGAGTGGCATGAGGTCTCGAGACCATGGTTCGCGCCGCAGGAAGTACTCGCTAGCGTCTTCCGAGCCAAGCTCGTCGCGGCGATCCGAGCTGCGGTCCCTGGACTCCAGCTACCGGGGCCAATCTTCCACACCCGGTGGGTGGTGCACGTGGACAAGCCCAAGCACGGGACGGAGGTGGTCTTGCGGTACCTGGCTCGCTACGTTCACCGCGTTGCGCTCTCCGACCACCGCATCGTGGCCATGTCGGCCACCCACGTGACCTTCAAGTATCGGGACCGGGACCGGAAGAACTGGCTGACCATGACCCTGCGTGGAACGGAGTTCATCCGACGGTTTCTCCAGCACGTGCTACCGCGTCGGTTCCACAAGGTCCGATACTTCGGGTTCTGGGCTTGCAGCAATCGGCCCAAGCTCCGAGCACTACGACAAAAGCTCCTTGCTCAGGCCGGTCAGACGCCCGCTTCCTCGGCGCCGAGCGGGGCGGCTGCCCAGGCCGACCCCAGCCCGACCTGGCTCAAGTGCCCGCACTGCGAACAGGGCACGCGATCCATCCTCGGACACTTCGATGCGATCCAACTCCACGACTACTTCACCAGGCACGGCTTCCGTCCCCCCGACGTCCCACGGCTCCTGTGATTCCTCAACCTGACCACCACCTCATCCACGGCCGCGCCCCTTCCGAACGGCGCAACGCCCCCGTCTACCTCAATCCCCGCCCGTTTCCGCGCCCCGCACCACACGACCCGCCGTCGATCGATGATGCCGCCGCCGAGACATCGTTTACCCCGCTCGAGACACCCCCGGCACCCTCGTTCCCCCCTCGAAGCCGATCCGACGCCCTCGTCCCCCGAATGCTGCGCTGCGGAAAAGACCGTCTCGTCGGCCTCCCACAAGGGTTCCCCACACTATCTCCATAGAGGGCCGATTTCGGCACTGCACACAGAGATCTAGCCCCGGCCATCCAACATACAGATGAAGCTGATTGGCACGCCGGCTTGCACGCGACTGCGTCGCCGCAACCCGTCGCGCCAACAGCTTATCTGAACGTT
>PHEG01000517.1 GCA_002842835.1 Alphaproteobacteria bacterium HGW-Alphaproteobacteria-2
GCAGCGTGAAGCCCTGCTCGGGGCCCACGACATGCACGATCCCCTGGCGCGGGTCGTCAAGCCCGTAGAGGCGGATGCCATGGCGCGCGGCATTTTCCGACAGCGTGGCGATCATGCGACGGATCGGCGGCGTGGCGCCGCCCGCCGCGCGGGCGCGCGTGGGGGCGTAATGGTCGGCCACCGCCAGCGTCAGGCCCGGTTCGGCCACCGGCAGCCCGCGTTCCGCCAGCCGTGCAAAGGCATGGTGCGAGCCCTCGTGCACCAGATGCCGGTCGATCCACAGCAGTTCCGCCCCGTCCGAGCGACGGTGGATCACATGTGCGTCCCGGACCTTGTCGAAGAGCGTGCGCGGCGCAGTCATGGCGCCTCGCTCCGGGGGGGCGGGCCTATCACCGGCTCCCAGTGGCGGTCGGGCCCGGCGCCGACCCGGGTGAGCGTCATCTCGAGCCGGAAGAGATCGGGCCGGTAGAGCGCGGCAAGATGTTCCACGCCGCGGCCTTCGGCGTCACGCACCACCCGCTCCAGCGCGATCAGCGCCGCACCGACCGAGACCCCCAGTGCCTCGGCGACATCGGGGGTGGCCAGCGTGGCGGAGACCGACTGCTGCGCGCTCTCGATCCGCGCGCCGCCCCGTTCCAGCAACCGGAAGAGCGGGGTGGCAGCGAGGTCGGCCTCGGAATAGGCCTGCGCGATCTCCTCGGGTACATGGGTGGTCAGGTGCGAGAAGGGCGCCCCGCCCAGCAGCCGCACCCGCACGGCGCGTTGCACGCGTGCACCCGGCGCCAGCCCCAGCGCCGCGGCCACGGCGGGCGGCGGGGCCTGATAGGCGAATGCGAGAAGCCGCGCCTCGGTCTTCTGGCCCATCTCGGCGATCTGCGGCATCAGAGTGGTGAAATCCCCCGCGAGGCTTTGCGGCGCGGGCACCTCGCGCACCAGCGTGCCGCGGCCCGCGTTGCGCTCGACCAGCCCTTCCGCCTCCAGCGCGGCGAGCGCGCGGCGCACGGTGACACGCGAGACACCGTGTTGCGCGGCCAGCCGCTGTTCGCCAGGCAGGAAGGCACCGGGGGTGAGTGCCCCTGCGCCGATCTCGCCGCGCAGCAGCAGATAGACGCGCCGCGCCTTGCCGCCTTCCGGCAGGAACTGTGTCCGTTCCAGCACCCGCACCCCCCTTCGGTCTCTTCCGGAGACTATCGACGGAATACGGAAAAGCAAGAATTGTATTGTTCCACATGCCCACTTATCGTCATATCGAAGGGCTGAAAGCTGTCCTATGAAAGATACAGGTGGAGAGAGGCCATGCCGGTCGTCCAGGTCACGCTGATCGAGGG
>PHEG01000044.1 GCA_002842835.1 Alphaproteobacteria bacterium HGW-Alphaproteobacteria-2
GTGCCACCCTCGGCATCGACGAGATAGGCCATCATGTCGGGGCTCTTCTTCTTGCCGCCGGTCAGGACCAGCATCACGCTCTCGTAGGCGTCGAGCAGCCCGGCGTCGATCGACCAGCCGCCGGAGAGGTTGCCGCCCGTGATGCTCAGCCCGCCGTCGCTGGCCCCGGAGAAGTTCTTCTTCGGGATCGCGATCGCGCCATGCCCCGCCCAGCCCGAATGGCCGAACAGCCCCTGCGCCGCATCCGGCGAGGCGGCGCCCTGGACGCCGCTGCAATCGTAGCTCGACTGCACGAAGCCGGACCGGTCCACCGGGCCCGATGCACAGTCGATGGTGGCCGCGGCACCCGGCCCGGCCCAGCCGACGACGGCCAGCACCATGGCGGCGGCGGCCGATCCTGCAAAACGAACACTCATCCCGATAACCCCACATGCGGCCGATACGGCCCTCGAACTTCCCGTGCCGAAGCGACACTATCTTCTGTTCATTCTAGGGGAACGGGCCGCCCCTGACAACCACCGGCGCGGGAACAGTTTGTCGCGTTGTTTCTACCGGAGGCATAATCGCCGCGCACAGGCCCGCAAACGGAAACGGCCCCGGAACCCGGGGCCGTCTGTCGCCGATTGCGGATGTCGCGCTCAGGCCGCGCGGCGGCGGCGGCGCGCCATCAGCCCGAGCCCGCCGAGCGCGCCGAGCAGCAGGAAGCCGGCGGCGGGCAGCGGGACGACGGAAGGCGGCGAGAGGCCGAAGTTCTTGCCGTTGTTCGGGTTGATCGGCGTGGCGAATAGGCCGCCCTGGACCGTCAGCGCTTCGGAAAGGCAGGCAAGGGTGTAGAGGTTGCCACCACCATAGCAGGCCCCACCAACCTGGGTCGCCGTCTCGTCGACCGTCCAGAAGAGGTTGAAATTGTTGCCGCCCTTTGCCGCCCAGTATCTCACGCCCGGGTCATCGGCGCCCGGCGTGTAGGTCCAGCTTCCGGTTGCCGATGCATCGAAGCTGAACTCGGCTCCGGTGATCGAGGGATAGAGCGCAGTGTTGAATTCGTTCTTCGTGGCATCTTCGTTGTCGAATTTCGCGATCACCGGCGACAACTCGATCCTCTGGCCGGTCTCGTCGTTGACGAAGATGTTGCAGGAACCGAAGCCCTGTCCGAAGAACCCGGAACAGTCGTTTCCCTCGAAGGTCTGCGAGACGGTCATGGTCGCCGCCTCCGCCGATCCCCACACCCCCGCCGCCAGCACCCCCGCCGCGGCCAGTGTCGTGATCCTTCCGAACGTGATCATGCCCCGCACTCCCAAAAACAGGCCTGCCCCACCCCGGAACAGACTCGATAAACTCCTGATCACATTCTCGCCATAATCCCGCCGGAATTCAACCACTCTTCGCCCCCCCCCGCCCGGGCCGCACAGTTTTCACCGGGGGTTGCGGGGCAAATCGCCCATTCCCCCACAAATGGGCGATTCACGGTTCTTTGGACACGGAATGAAGACAATCGCCGCGGGGGCTGCCCGTGGCGCGGCGGCGGGTGATTCGCGTGGGGCGGCCTTCAGCCGCCGCGAGCCTCCGCCACCGGCATCGCCGCGCCGCGGCCCGCGCCGCTGCCGAAGATCGCCAGCACGGCGGCCCCGATCAGCGTCCAGGCGATGCCCGTGACGGCGTAGAGCGCCAGCGCCATCCAGACGGAGTGCCCGGCGACGAGCGCCGCGGCTCCGGCGCCGCTGCCGACGAGAATGGCTGCGAGAACCAGCCCGATGATCATGCCTGCCTCCCCTTTCTCAACCCGGGGTTGATAGGAGCGTGTCGATCCACGCCTCCAGTTTCAGCCAGAATACGACGGAACTTTCCCCTAAATGCGTCAATAATGTGTTACCCGCGCTCACCCGCGTTTCCTGACCCAGCCGAGGAAGGCCGCATCGGGGCTGCGCAGCCGCGGCCGCCCGGAACGCGCCCAGTAGCCGCGCCACTCCGCCTCGAGCGCGTGCACGTCGGCCCCGGGCAGCAGGGCGCGCGCCGCGTCGAGCGCCTCGGGCGTCGGCCGCGGCCCCTCGCCGGGGGCCAGCGCCACGCGGCGCGGGCGCACGCGGATGATGTCGCCCGGCTCCTCGGCCAGCGTGTAGTCGGGCAGGTGGTCGGCCTCGATCATGTCGCGGATCATGCGCCGGAAGACCCGCAGCGGCGAGGCCGAGCCCGTCTTCTGCGCCAGCACGCCGAGCGAGATGCGCCACTCCGGCTGCTGGCCGCAGTGCTTGCGGGCGAGCTCGTAGACCCGCCGCTCCAGCGGCTTGCGCAGGCGGAAATAGTCGCGGCTCAGCGTGAGCACGGATTTCGCCAGCACCGCGCGATAGAGCCACTCGGCCAGGGTGACGCGCACCGAGACCATCCGCCCGCCGCGGCTGCGGCGCAGGATCTGCCAGGCCTCGATCAGGCCGAAGCCGGTGGTCTCCTCGATCTCGGCGGTGGCGATGTTGGTGGTGATGCGCGTGCCCGCCAGCCGCTCGAAGGCCTCGACGAGGCGGCGGTAGCCGTCGCCGGAGGTCTCGCGGTTGGTGGCCACCAGCAGGTCGTGCGCGCGCAGGTGCAGCGTGCGGCCGACCGGGCGGCCGCCGTTCAGCGCCGCCATGAGCTGGCTGATGCAGTAGATCAGGATGTCCTTGTCGAAGAGCGTGGCGCGGCCCCTGACCGAGGGGGTCACCGTCACCGTCACGCCGTTGCGCGCGTAGGAGAGCACGCGCAGGTCGGCGCGCGTGGAGAGCGAGAAGATCGGGTGCTCCATCGAGGCGAGATCGTCCTTCGGCAGCGCGTCGAGGATGTCGCAGATGAAGAAATCGCCCGTCGGATGGCGCTGCGGCAGCCAGCCGCCCCCTGTCGATACCGCGCCCCTGCCCGCGCCCAAGCCGCTCTCCCTCTAACGGGGTTTCATTATCGCCAGACTAGGCGCTGCGGCTGCGGCGGTCCAGTTTTTCCACAGCCCCCATCGTGGCTTCGGAGTCGCCCCGGCGTGGCTTCGGAGTCGCCGCTTCGTGGGATCGGAATCGCCCGGCCCCGAAAGGACGCCCCATTCCGCCGTGAAATCAGCGGCTTCCCAAAAAGGGCGCCAAGCGTAACTAATCTCTAACACAAGCTAACAGGACGCAGCGCCCGTCGATGACCCGTGCAAACGGGGCCGAAACCGGGAAAATGCCGGGAATCAGCCAGGAAAACCGGCCCGCGATACGAGAAACTTCCCATGTCCCGCCTTTCGTGATATCTGCGGTAAAAGGCGATACATGAGGTGCCCGATGGCACGCGAGACCGCTGCCCCCCTGCCCCCCTACTTCAACATCTCCCCCGATGCGGCGCTGGCCGAACTGCCACCCGCCCAGCACAGCGAGGATTTCGCCCGCATAGCCGAGGCCTGCGCCCGCGGCCGCGCCGACCTGGCCTCGCGCGGGCTGGGAGAGGACGGCGCCCGGCGGCTGCGGCTCTTTTCCACCTGGGAGATCACCCGCTACCTGATCCCCGTCGCGCAGGCGCATTTCCGCCGCGTGCTGCGCTCCAACCCAGAGCTGCCGCAGGGCCGCTCCGAGACCGAGGGCGGCGCCAGGTGGTTCACCCTCGACGAGGTGCTGCGGCTGCGCGCGCATTTCGCCGCCGAGGGCTCGAAGGCCAAGGAATACATCCCCTGGCGGCCCGAGGGCCTGCCCGCGAAGATCGTGGCGGTCGCCAACTTCAAGGGCGGCGTCGGCAAGACCTCGACGGCGGCGCATCTGGCGATGTCGGCGGCGCTCGACGGCTACCGGGTGCTGGTGATCGACCTCGACAGCCAGGGCTCGATGACCTCGATCTTCGGCGGAAGGGTCGAGGACGAATGGCAGACCGTCTTCCCGCTGCTCGCGCGGCACTACGCGCGCCATCTCCAGGAGGAGAACCGCAGCCGCGCCGCCCGGGGCGAGACGCCGCAGCCGCTCGACGACACGCTGGCCGAGGCGCTGAAGATGGGCGCGGGCGACCTGATCCGGAAGACGCACTGGCCGAACATCGACCTGATCGGCGCGCAGCTCAACCTCTACTGGGCGGAGTTCCAGATCCCCGTCTGGCGCATGGCGCTGCGAAGCTGGAAGCTCTGGGACGCGCTGGCCGAGAGTCTCGAGGCCGACGGGCTGCTCGCCGAATATGATCTGATCTTCCTCGATACCCCGCCCGCGCTCGGCTACCTGACGATCAACGGGCTCGCCGCGGCCGACATCCTGCTCGTGCCGCTCGGGGCGTCCTTCCTCGAGTTCGACTCCACCGGGCGCTTCTTCGAGATGCTCCATTCCACCTTCAGCTCGATCGAGCAGAGCGAGAACATCGCCGCGCGCGCGCTCGGCCGCGACGGGCTGCGCTTCGAATGGGATGCGGTGCGCGCGCTCGTCACGCGCTACGACGCGGGTCAGCAGGCCGAGTTCGCCGGGCTGATGCAGGCCTATCTCGGCCGGACGCTGGCGCCGCAGCGCCAGGACTTCACCGCGCTGATCGGCCAGGCGGGCGAGCAGGTGAGCGGCATCTACGAGGCCGATTACCGCGACTTCAACCGCGAGACCTACATTCGCGGGCGCGAGACCTTCGATGCCACCTATGCCGCCTTCAAGAAGCTCCTGCTGGGCATCTGGCGGCGCGACCAGATCGCCCGCGCCCAGGGTGCGGCGGCAGAATGACCGGGCGCCCTCCCCTCCCCCGCTCCGCGCCGCCGGCGTTTCGCATGCGAAACGCTGCCGCACCGGCCCCGCACGGTGGTGTCACGCCCCGTCAGGATCCGCCCGTGCAGTCTCTTGCCGTGAAAGGAGGCCCGGCATGGCCCGACGCAAGCGCCTGAGCGGTCCGCTCGACGATTATCTCGCGGGCGCCGCCCCCGAGACGAAGTCCGCCTTCGGCCCCTCGGCGCCGATCGCCCGGGTGGCCGGCGACGCCGCCGCCAGCGCCGCGCTCGCCGAGCTGGCGGGCGCGCTGGCCGACGCCCGCAGCGAGGGGCGGCTGGTGGAGCGGCTGCCGCTCGACGCGGTGGAGACCGGCTGGCTGGTGCGCGACCGCGCGAGCCCCGGCCAGCCCGACGACCCGGATCTCGCGGCGCTGGTCGAGAGCCTGCGCAGCCACGGCCAGCGCAGCCCGATCGAGGTGGCCGAGACGGCGCCGGGGCGCTACGGGCTCATCTCCGGCTGGCGCCGCGTCACCGCGCTGCGCCAGCTCCATGCCGAGACGGGCGAGGCGCGCTTCGCCACCGTGCTGGCCTTCCTGCGCCGCCCGGAGACGGCGGAGGCCGCCTATGTCGCGATGGTGGAGGAAAACGAGATCCGCCTCGGGCTCTCGTTCTACGAGCGGGCGCGCATCGTGGCGAAATCCGTCGAGGCGGGCGTCTTCGCCGCGCCGCAGGAGGCGCTGCGCCATCTCTTCGCCACCGCCTCGCGCGCGAAACGTTCGAAGGTCGGCAGCTTCCTGCGGATCTACCAGGTTCTGGGCGACGCGCTGCGCTTCCCCGAGGCGCTGAGCGAGCGGCAGGGGCTCGCCGTGGCGAAGGCGCTGGAGGAGGAGCCGGGCTTCGGCGCGCGGCTGCATGCCGCACTCGCCCGGGCCGCCCCGGCGACGGCGGAAGCCGAGCGCGACGCCATCGCCGCCGCGCTTGCCGCCGGGGCGGCGGCATCCCGCACGGCGGCGCCTCCGGCCCCGGGCGTGACGCCGCCCGCCGCGGGCGGCCCCGAGGAGATCCGCCCGGGCGTCTTCCTCTCCCGGCGCGCGGGGCGGGTGCTGCTCTCGGGGCCCGGGGTCGATGCCGCGCTCTGCGCGCGGCTGGAGCGCTGGCTGCGCGGCGGCTGAGCCGGGCGGGCGCGTTTCGCGCGCGAAACATTTTCCCGGCCAGCCTCCCGGCAGGGCCTCGCGCGGAAACACCCGCGCGCGGGGCGTGACAGGCCGGGCAGGGGTTGCTAAGCCCGGGCCGTGGCGGCGGCTTGCGGGGGTGCGGGTGCAGATCGAACGGACGGCGCTGGAGGGCGTGCTGGTCCTCACCCCCCGGCGCTTCGGCGACAGCCGCGGCTTCTTCGCCGAGTCCTGGAACCGCCGGGAGATGGCCGCGGCCGGGCTCGCGCTCGACTTCGTGCAGGACAACCATTCCTTCTCCGAGCGCGCGGGCACGGTGCGCGGGCTGCATGCCCAGGCGCCGCCCCATGCCCAGGCCAAGCTGGTGCGCTGCGGCCGCGGGCGGCTGCTCGACGTGGCGGTGGACATCCGCCGCGGCAGCCCGAGCTTCGGGCAGTGGGTGGCGGTGGAGCTCTCCTTCACCGATGGCCGCCAGCTGCTGATCCCCGAGGGTTTCCTGCACGGCTTCGTCACCCGCGAGCCGGAGACCGAGATCCTCTACAAATGCACCGCCCATTACGCGCCGGAGGCCGAGATCGCCGTGCGCTGGGACGACCCGGAGATCGGCATCCACTGGGGCATCGCGCCCGGCGAGGCGCTGCTCTCCGGGAAGGACGCCGCCGCGCCCCGGCTCGGCGATCTCGCCACGCCCTTCACCTGGGAGGGCCCGCGATGAGGCTGCTCGTCACCGGGGGAGCGGGGTTCATCGGCTCGGCTGTGGTGCGCCTCGCGGTGGCGCGCGGGCATCACGTGATCAATCTCGACGCGCTTACCTATGCCGCCTGCCCCGGGAACGTGGCCGCGGTGGCCGGCAGCCCGCTCCATGCCTTCGAGCATGCCGACATCCGCGACCGCGCCGCGCTCGACCGCATCCTTGCCGCCCACGCCCCCGACGCGGTGATGCATCTCGCCGCCGAGAGCCATGTGGACCGCTCGATCGACGGGCCCGCGCTCTTCATCGACACCAACGTGGCGGGCACCGGCACGCTGCTCGAGGCGGCGCGGGCATACTGGCTGGGCCGGGGCCGGCCCGAGGGCTTCCGCTTTCACCATGTCTCGACCGACGAGGTCTACGGCAGCCTCGGGCCGCAGGACCCGCCCTTCACCGAGGAGACCCCCTACGCGCCGCGCTCGCCCTATGCGGCGTCCAAGGCGGGCTCCGACCATCTGGTGCGCGCCTGGGGCGAGACCTACGGCCTGCCGGTGGTGCTCTCGAACTGCTCGAACAACTACGGGCCCTTCCAGTTCCCCGAGAAGCTGATCCCGGTGGTGATCCTGAACGCGCTGGCGGGGCGGGCGATCCCGGTCTACGGGGCGGGCGAGAACGTGCGTGACTGGCTGTTCGTGGAGGATCACGCCGAGGCGCTGCTGCTGGTGCTGGAGAAGGGCAGGGCGGGGCGCAGCTACAACATCGGCGGCGAGGCGGAGGCGAGGAACATCGACCTGGTGCGCAGGATCTGCGCCATCCTCGACCGTGTGCGCCCGGGCGGCGCGCCGCATGACGCTGGACGAGGGGCTCGAGCGGACGGTAGGCTGGTACCTGGGAAACGAGCCCTGGTGGCGCGCGCTGCAGGGCCGCGCCGGCGTGGGCGAGCGGCTGGGGGCGGGGGCGCCCACCGGAAACATTCTCGACCGGAGTTGACGCCCAGATGCCATCCCCCCAAGACCCCTCCGGATAATGACCTTGATCCCCATGCCTTTCGATGGCACCGGCCCGAGTCAGACGTGCCTCAATCTCTCGAAGGGAATGAGGTCTTCGGGCGCCCATGTCGCGATGTATTCCATACGCAGCCGGCTCGGGAATCCTCGCGAACTCGGGGTCAATGCAGTTTTTACAGGAATCGCGTCGTGGCTTCCGTATATTCAGTTCCAGAAGAAATTCGAAAGACTCGTTGAGAAGTCATATTTCGAAAATCTTCTGGAAGGCGATGTCTGTTATTTGTGGCTGGCGGCGTCTCTCAGGGCGCACAGACGCGCACGACAATTGGGGAATTTCGTCATACTCGAGGGGATCAACACGAGAATGAAGTTTGCCAAATCAATACTTGATAATGCCTATGAGGAAATCGGAGAGCCTCCCGCCCACGGCATAAATTATGAAAGAATAGAAGAGGAAGAGGAAAAACTTTCTCTTTCCGACTCGATCTTCGCCCCGAACAGCATGGTCGAGAATGCATTGATTGATCACGACATATACAGAAATATCATTTCATCAAGCTATGGCGTCAATCTTCCGGAAGAATTTCCGGAAATTAGGCCGGAGAGGCGTGGGGAAAAATTCATCTTCATGTTTTGCGGTTATGCCTGCGTCCGGAAAGGCATTCATCATTTGCTGTCCATCTGGAACGAGATGCCGAGGGATGCGGTTCTCCGGATCGTGGGTGGTGTGGAGCCGGTCATAGAGAAGAAGTTCTCCGAAATACTCAAGTCGGACCGTGTGGAATTGACCGGTTTTGTCAGGGGGGTCGACAGATTTTATCAATCCTCCGATGCCTTCATTTTTCCGACTCTCGAAGAGGGCGGTCCACAGGTCACATACGAGGCCGCGGTTCATGGTCTCCCGATCGTGACGACCCCGATGGGCGCGGGTAGGATGGGGAATTCCGTGTGTATCCTGGGTGCGGGCGACAGGTCCGCCTGGCTTTCCGCGCTGCTCGATGTCTACAAGGACCGGGATTTGAGGTTCGAGATGGGCCGCCGCGTGCAGGAAACGGTCCGGAATTATGATTGGGATATCGTCGGTGCCAGGAGATACAGGGATCTGGGCGACATGATCGGAAAGCGGAAGATCTAGATTCCGTTTCCGTATTCATGCGCTCCCGCGATATGGCCGCTTCCCCGTCGTCGTCCCGGAGCCCGGATCACCGGCCGCCCGCAGGGACAGGCCCGGCCAGGTTGGGGTCCGAGAAAAAGAGGCGATCGTAATGACGGTCCATCAGGCCGGAGGCTGTGGCGGGTTCGGGACGGCCTAGCATTTCACGCTGACAGGGGCGATGCTGTCACCCGACCGGCTGGGAGCGGGCCCGACACCCTAACCGCCATCCTGCAGCGTCACCGCCTGCCGCACAAGTTCCGCCAGTGTCGGCGCAATCACCTGCTCGCCCAGGCGTGGCGCGAGATCGAGCAGGCCCGCCCCGGTTTCCGCCGCCAGGCTCCGGTAGGCGCCGTAATACGCGCCCAGACATGGCCTGACCCAGCCGCGCAGCCCGCGGGCAGGGTTGGTGGTCATCAGGATCACGCCGGTTTCCCGCCCGAGGGCATCGAGAAGGGCGCGATGGTTGGAAACGCTCTTCCGCAGGGAGACGCCATCGACGATGTCGGCGTCGTTGATGGCGAACTCGACGACCACGAGATGCGGCCCGAACGCGAGCAGCCGGTCCGTCTGCCGGACTGCCCAGCCGGAATCGGCCCCCGCCCGGGCCACGCGCAGCAGGCTTACGGGGCGGCCCAGATCCGCGGCGATGGTATCGGCGGCGCCTTCCGGCCAGCGATCGTTCGCCGTCAGGCTCGTGCCGAAGACGGCCAGCCTGAGCGACTCGCCGGGGGCGAGGCGGACCGGTCGGGGGGCAACGTCTCCGGCGATCGCCGGGCGGGTCCGGGCCGCAGGGTCGGCGCAGTGCTCCCGGACGGCGGCCAGACCCAGGATCCCCGCCGCCAGGGCGAGTGCGGCCGCCGCCGTCCTGCCTCTCACGTCAGTCCCTGTTCGGCGAGCCTGGCCTCGGTCTCGTCGGCATCGGCAAGCCGTCCGTAGGAAACGACCTCGATGTTCTCGCGCAGGATCCGGGCAGGGTTCCCCGCAACGATACAGCGCGGCGGGACCGATTTCGTCACCACCGCCCCGGCCCCGACGATGCAGCCGTCGCCGATCTCGACCCCGGGCAGGATCATCGACCGCCCGCCGATGAAGCAGTTCCGGCCGATGCGCGTGTGCAGGTAGAGCCCCCGCGTCCGGTCATGGGTCAGGATGCGGGCCTCGAAGGCGATGTAGGAACAGGCGCCGACATGGACGCCGATCGGGAAGGTCCGGTCGAGGCTGGCCGAGAGGGAAAGCTGCGCCGTGGGATGGATGTCCATGCCCCAGACATGGACGAGCCAAGCCCTGCGCGCGGCGACGAGCATGTTGCGCAGCCACTGAAGGTGGCCGAGCCCGCGGCGGCGGGCTTTCGCGAGGGGCTTGTCTTCTGGCTCCGGGCTGGCGTTCATGGGGGTGTCGGCGGCCGCTTCTCTCTTCCAGTCCGGGACAGGTTAGCGGGCGGGGCGGGGGGCCACAATTGCGGCAGACAGGGTGATGCGTGGAATTTTCGGTATGCCTGCGTCCTGACGGTGTCTGCGCGGCGGGGCTGACAGCATGACCCTCCTCGTCTTCGGCGCCACCGGCCAGCTTGCGCGCGAGCTCGCGCGGCTCCTCCCCGCGGCGGGCTTCCTCTCCCGCGCAGAGGCCGATCTCTCCCGCCCGGAGGCCTGCGCCGCCGCCATCGCCGCGCGGGCGCCCGGCGCGGTGATCAACGCCGCCGCCTACACGGCGGTGGACCGTGCCGAGGCGGAGGAGGCGCTCGCCACGCGCATCAATGCCGAGGCCCCCGCGGCCATGGCGCGGGAATGCGCGCGGCGGGGCATCCCCCTCGTGCAGGTCTCCACCGACTATGTCTTCGACGGCTCGGGCACGCGGCCCCGGGCGCCCGGCGACACGACGGCGCCGCTCAACGCCTATGGCCGCTCGAAGCTCGCGGGCGAGGAGGGGGTGCGCGCGGCGGGCGGCGCGCACGCGATTTTGCGCACCGCCTGGGTCTTCTCCGCCCACGGGGCGAACTTCGTGAAGACCATGCTGCGGCTCGCGGAGGAGCGCGAGCACCTGCGCATCGTCGCCGACCAGACCGGCGGGCCGACACCGGCGGCGGCGCTGGCCGCGGCCTGCGTCGATATCGCGGAGCAACTGACGCGCGACCCGGGCAAGAGCGGCACGTATCATCTCTCCGGCGCGCCGGAGGTGAGCTGGGCGGCGTTCGCGCGCGAGATCTTCCGGCTTTCCGGCCGCCGGGTGACGGTCGAGGACATCCCCACCGCGCGGCCCGACTGGCGGGCGGGGCTCGCCGCGGTGCTGCGCGAGCTGGGGGAGGGCAGGGCATGACGGAACGCAAGGGCATCATCCTCGCGGGGGGCTCGGGCACGCGGCTCTGGCCGATCACCATGGGCGTGTCGAAGCAGCTCCTGCCGGTCTTCGACAAGCCGATGATCTACTATCCGCTCTCGGTGCTGATGCTCGCGGGCATCCGCGAGATCGCCGTGATCACGACGCCCGGGGACCAGCCGCAGTTCCGCCGCCTGCTGGGCGACGGCTCGCAATGGGGGCTCGCGCTCTCCTGGATCGGGCAGCCCTCGCCGGACGGGCTGGCGCAGGCCTACATCCTCGCCGAGGAGTTCCTCGCCGGGGCGCCCTCGGCCATGGTGCTGGGCGACAACCTGTTCTTCGGCCACGGCCTGCCGGAGCTGCTGGCGCGCGCCGGGGCGCGGGAGGGCGGCGGCACCGTCTTCGGCTACCGCGTCGCCGACCCGGAACGCTACGGCGTGGTGGATTTTGCCGCCGACGGCACGGTGCGCGCGATCGTGGAGAAACCGGCGGAGCCGCCCTCGAACTTCGCCGTCACCGGGCTCTATTTCCTCGACGGCACGGCGCCCGCGAAGGCGCGCGGCGTCACGCCCTCGGCGCGCGGCGAGCTTGAGATCGCCGATCTGCTGGCGCTCTATCTCGCCGAGGGCAGCCTCTCGGTCGAGACGATGGGGCGCGGCTTCGCCTGGCTCGACACCGGCACCCATGCCTCGCTGCTCGACGCGGGCAATTTCGTGCGCACGCTGCAGGAGCGCCAGGGGCTGCAGGTGGCCGCCCCCGAGGAGATCGCCTGGGCCCGGGGCTGGATCGGGCGCGACGCGCTGGCCGCCCGGGCGGAGATGTTCCGCAGGAACGCCTATGGCCGCTATCTGGAGGGTCTGCTGCGCGAGTGAGGCCCGGGCCGCCTTCAGTGGATGCGGTGCGCCGCGGGCTGCGGGAGCGCCGCCTCGCGCTCCTGCGTCAGCAGGCGGATGATGAGGTCCACCTGCCCGGTGCTGTCGGTCTTGGCGTAGATGTTGCGCAGATGGGTGCGCAGCGATGCCTGCGAGATGCCGAGCTCGGCACGCACCGCGGCGGGGCGCAGCCCGCGCCTGAGCAGCAGGCAGACGCGGAACTCGGCGCGGGTCAGGCCGGCCGGGTTCGCGGGGCCGAGCAGGTCGTCGGCGGGCTTCGAGAGCAGCGTGAGGTGCTGCTGGCGGTGGCGCAGCAGCGCGGGCACCAGCCCGCGGTGCCGCCGCTCCCAGCTCTCGGCGAGGGTGGCGGCGAAGATGCGGACGAAATCGAGCCGGGCGCGCCCGAGCCGCTCGGGGAACTGCATCTCGAGCAGGTCCGCGCTGCCGTCGCCGCGGCCGAGGACGATGGCGAGGGCGTCGCGCACATGCGCGCGGGCCATCCAGCGGGCCAGATGGGGCGACATGCGGTCGGCCGCGTCGCGGTCCTGCTCCGAGAGCGTCCAGACCGAGGCGACCCGGGCGCTGGCCAGGTGATCCTGCAGCAGCAGCGGCGAGAACTCGCCCACCTCGGGGCAGGCCGCCAGCCG
>PHEG01000518.1 GCA_002842835.1 Alphaproteobacteria bacterium HGW-Alphaproteobacteria-2
GTATTCGTCGAAGACGATGGCGGCGGCATTGCGCAGCGCCCAGGGCAGGATGCCCTCCTGGAACTCGGTCACCTGCTTGCCGTCGCGCAGCTTGATCGCATCCTTGCCGATCAGGTCGATGCGGGAGATGTGGCTGTCGAGGTTCACCCGCACCATCGGCCAGTTGAGCCGTGCGGCCACCTGCTCGATATGGGTCGACTTGCCGGTGCCGTGATAGCCCTGGATCATCACGCGTCGGTTGTGGGCAAAGCCCGCTAGGATGGCGAGCGTCGTGTCGGGGTCGAACTTGTAGGTATGGTCGATCTCCGGCACGCGGTCCGTCCGCTCGGGGAAGGCCCAGACATCCATGGTGGTATCGATGCCGAAGACATCGCGCACCGAGATGCGCTTCGTCGGTTCCACTGGCGCCTCGCGCGTGCCGTCTGCCATGAATGCCGTCCTGTCTCAGCCCTGTCCCGGATCGGGGCCCGTGATGGAGCATATAGCGCGCGGAGGCAAGGGGAAGGGGTTGCAGGCCGCCTCCTCAGGAGGATCATATGGCCGTATCGTTAGCCATCATTGCCGCCGCCATCTCGGGCGGGGCTGCCACGCCGATGCCGGGCAGCAGCGCCTCTGGCGTTGCTCTGCGCCCGGGCAGGTAGAGGGCACAGACCTCGACGCGCGCGCCCGCCGCCATGATCTGCGACGGCACACCCTGCTGGATGGCCGGCACGGAGAGCACCATGGCCATCAGCTGCGTCTCGGGCTCGGGCGAGGTGACGACCGTGACAAGGCGGCGGTCATCGGCCAGGTGCCGACATTGGCGGTGAACTTCATGACGCGACTCCCTCAAGTCTGACTGCGGCGGTCATGCCGCAGGCCGGGCGTCCTGTCGGTGACAGGGTCACGAACTCGCTTCAGAGGTCGATCGCGCCCCCCGGGGCCGGTGGTTCGGGCAAGGGAGTGTCGGGGGCAGGGGGCTTGCGGCGGATGATGATGTCGCCGTTCTCAAGCACTTCGGGCATCTCGTAACGGCCAAGATCGTCGATCTTGCCACGCAGGTCGGCGACGAGCGGCGCCAACTCGCCCAGCAACCGCTCAAGAATGATGCGGGTGCCTTCCGAGAGTTGTCGCAGCCCCTCGCCCAGGTCGCGCTCGGTCTCCTGCGCCTGCACGGGCAAGGCGGAGAGGCAGATGGCGAGGGCGGCGAGCGTGCGTCTCATGGCGCGGATATGGGGCGTCCACACGGCTCTGTGAAGGGCTCAGGCGGCGCGTTCGGCCACGATCTGCTCCCAGGCTCGGTTGATGGCCACGAGCCGCCGCTCGGCCAGGCGCACTGCTT
>PHEG01000519.1:0-1320 GCA_002842835.1 Alphaproteobacteria bacterium HGW-Alphaproteobacteria-2
ATGGCCATCGTCACGCAATTCGCCTTCGAGGCAGCGCCGGTGATCGCCTGGGCCGATCGGCTGCGCGCGGAGGACATCACGCTGCCCGTCCATATCGGCGTGGCGGGGCCTGCCAAGCTGCAGACGCTGATCAAGTTTTCGGTGGCCTGCGGCGTGGGCGCCTCGCTGCGTGTCCTTCAGCGCCGCGCGCGCGACATGAGCAAGCTGTTGCTGCCCTTCGAGCCGACGGAGTTCGTCACCGCGCTGGCCGCGCACAAGGCCGCCAACCCCGGCTTCAACATCGAGAGGGCGCATTTCTTCCCGCTGGGTGGCATCGTCGGCAACGCGACATGGGCGATCGAGAACGGCGGCGCCTCTGCCGTTCCCGCCGCCCGCGCCTGAGGGAGAAAGCATGACCCGCACCGTTCTCGAATCGCGGTCGAAGACCGTCGTCATCGGCTTCGACGAGCCCTTCTGCGTGATCGGCGAGCGCATCAACCCCACCGGCCGCAAGAAGCTGGCGGCGGAACTGGAGGCGGGCGATTTTTCGACCGTCGAGCGCGACGCGCTGGAACAGGTCGCCTGCGGGGCCATGGTGCTCGATGTGAACGCGGGTGTCGTCTACAATTCCAACCCCAATCCGAACGAGACCGAACCACCGCTGATGGTGAAGATGATCGAACTCGTCCAGGCGCTCGTCGATGTGCCGCTCTGCATCGACTCGTCGGTTCCTGCGGCGCTCGAGGCTGGGCTGGCGGCGGCGCATGGCCGGCCGCTGCTCAACTCGGTGACCGGCGAGGAGGACCGGCTGGAGCTGGTGCTGCCGCTGGTGAAGAAATACAACGTGCCCGTTGTGGCGATCTCGAACGACGACACCGGGATTTCCGAAGACCCCGACGTGCGCTTCGCGGTGGCGCGCAAGATCGTGCAGCGCGCCGCCGATTTCGGCATCCCGGCCCATGATATCGTCGTCGATCCGCTGGTGATGCCGGTCGGCGCCATGGCCTCGGCCGGGCAGCAGGTGTTCGCGCTGGTGCGGCGGCTGCGCGACGAGCTGGGGGTGAACACCACCTGCGGCGCGTCGAACATCAGCTTCGGCCTGCCCAACCGTCACGGCATCAACGCCGCCTTCCTGCCGATGGCGATCGGCGCGGGCATGACGAGCGCGATCATGAACCCGGTGCGCGCGGTGGAGATGGAGGCGATCAAGGCCGCCAACATGCTGATGAACCACGATGCGAACGGCGGCGAGTGGATCCGCTTCGCCAAGGTGCTCGACGCGGTGAAGGAAGGCGTGCCCTTCGCCGAGGCAGCGCAGGCAGCCACAGCGGCAACGGGCGG
>PHEG01000519.1:1428-2400 GCA_002842835.1 Alphaproteobacteria bacterium HGW-Alphaproteobacteria-2
GACAACTCGATCAGCCTGCGGCTGTTGAACGGTGACATGTAGAAATGCCGGTGCATCCCCGGGAAGGTGAAGCCGAGCGAAGCGCTGTAATAGACTTCGAGGAACATGAAATCGACCGCCTTCGCCAGCGCGGCGCGCGGCAGCGTCCGGTGCCATGAAAGAAAGTCGGGCATGAAGCGTTCGACATGCGCCGCGGTCAGTTCTTTCCATGGCACGATCAGCAGCTTGGCAATCTGCCAGCGAAAATCCTTCCAGCGCGCGCGGTCGGTGTGATTGAGGAAGACCGCCCGCAACAGATCGGTCTGGTGGCCGCGCAGCACCACCGAGCCGGGTGCTATTGCGTGCTGCAGGTCCTTGCGCAACTCATCTGATGCCCGCACAGGCGCCCCCGCCGCGACCCGGAAATAGCGCTCGTTGCGCGCGACACGGCGCGCGCTCACCACCGCTACGCGTTTGTCGTGCACCTCGTGCGGGACACCAAGGCGGGCAGCAACGCGACGGGCAATCTCGGCATCGCCACGGGTGGAGTAGTTGGTGACATGGGTGAATATCTGGTTCATCCGCGCAAGATGCGGCCCGGCGAAGCCCGCCAGAAGGCGGCTGTCGCGCCCGCCCGATAGCGGCAGCGCGCAACGGTGGCGCGCGGCGATGGCGCCTATGTTGAATCGCACCGTGGCGATGATCTCGTCGTAGATGTCGGCACGCCGCCTGGGGCTTTCGTCGAAGGACTCGCCGCGGGGCCAGAAACGGTATTCCTGGAAGTTGTCGAGATCGAGATAGAACGAGGGGTTGAGCCGCCGCACCCGGACGTCGCGCGTATGGAAGAGCGAATACTTGCCGCCCCGAGTCTCGTTCACGGCATGGTCGTAGAGGGGATGATCCTCGAACCCGTCGTCGAAACACAGCATCGTGCTGGCCCCAACACGCCCGAGGCCGCGATTGTAGACCGCGCCGATCATGCCCACCGGGTCG
>PHEG01000520.1 GCA_002842835.1 Alphaproteobacteria bacterium HGW-Alphaproteobacteria-2
CTGTGTGGTTATGCTTAGAAGCGGGTCGGTCTGGGCGGTGTCGATCTGGCTGAATGCCTCGACCATCATGTAGCGGTGCTGGCTCTGCCAGTCGTCGTTCTGCTCGAAGAGGACCGCGCCGATCAGGCGGATGATGCTGTCTTCGTTGGGGAAGATCCCGACGACATCAGCACGGCGCTTCACCTCCTTGTTCAGGCGTTCCAATGGGTTGGTGCTGTGCAGCTTGGTGCGGTGCTGGGCCGGGAAGGCCATGTAGGCCAATACATCTGCCTCGCTCTCGTCCATCAGCGTGGCAAGCTTCGGCCAGCGCGGGCGGAGCTGGTCGGCGACGTGGCGCCAGACTTCCACAGCACCTTTCTGATCGGGCGGATTGAAGGCCTGCCGGATCGCGGCGGCAACGACGGTGTGCTGGCCCTTGGGCACATGCGCGAGCGCATTGCGCATCCAGTGCACGCGGCAGCGCTGCCAGGTCGCGTCGAACACCCGCGAGATCGCCGCCTTCAGGCCGGTGTGCGCGTCCGAGATCACCAGTTTCACGCCGTCCAGCCCGCGACCCTTGAGGCTGCGCAGGAACTCTGTCCAGAAGGTCTCGGCTTCCGAGGGGCCGACGGTGAGGCCGATGATCTCGCGCCGCCCGTCGGTGTTCACGGCGACAGCGATTATGGCCGCCACCGAGATGATCCGCCCGCCCTGGCGCACCTTCAGATAGGTCGCGTCCAGCCACAGATAGGGCCATTCACCGGCAAGGGGGCGGTCGAGGAACTCGTGCACCCGATCATCTATGTCCTTGCAAAGCTTGGACACCGTGCTCTTGGAAATGCCCGACAGGCCCATCGCCTGCACCAGATCGTCGACCTTGCGGGTCGAAACCCCGCCGATCCATGCCTCCTGGATCACCGCCACCAAGGCCTTCTCGGACGTGCGGCGCGGCTCGAGGAAGCCCGGGAAGTATGACCCCGTCCGCAGCTTCGGCACCCGCAGGTTCAACGCCCCCATCCGGGTCTTGAGTTCGCGGTCACGATAGCCGTTGCGGTAGGTCTGGCGGCCCTCGCCGCGTTCATAGCGGCCCGCGCCGATCATGCCCTCGACGTCATGCTCCATCAGCGTCTGGAGCACAGCCTCGGTCACGGCGCGCAAAAAGTCGCCCTCATCATGCTTTTGCAGCAGGTCGATCAGCGTCATATTGGTCTCGGTCATCGGGGGGCCTTCCGGTTCGAGGTTGAAGTCCGCAAACTCCACCATAAACCGACGTCCTCGATGGCCACCCCGGTTACACCGCCAACGCGGTGAAAAAGTCCACCACGTCCTCGGACACTACC
>PHEG01000521.1 GCA_002842835.1 Alphaproteobacteria bacterium HGW-Alphaproteobacteria-2
TTCGCGGCGCTCTACGAGGTGCTTCTGGGGGCGAGCCAGGGGCCGCGCTTCGGCGGGTTCGTCGCGCTCTACGGCGTGGCCGAGACCGAGGCGCTGATCGCCCGCGCCCTGGCGGGCGAGTTCGTGCGGGCTGGCTGAACGGCGTCCCTAACCACACTCCTGTTTCCAGATGTCCCACCAGGCAGCCCAGCGTGCGGCCATGGCCCCGGCAGGTTCGGCGAACAGCCGTTCGCCCAGCGCGAAGCCCTGCGCCAGCAATTCCTCCTGCCGGACGGCGGCCAGCGCGTCCGCCACCGCCCGCCGCTCCGCCGCGATGCCGTCCGACTCGGGGCCGTCGAGCCAGCGGCGGTAGACCGCGATGTCGTTCGCAACTCCCAGCGTCTCGCCCAGCACATTGGCCACCGCGGACTGAGCACCGACGATCTCGGGGAAGACGGGGGTCAGGATGCGGGCATGATACCAGTGGTCCTTCACCCGCTTGCGCCATTCATGGATCGCCTCAGGGGTGCGTGCTTTCCGCGCCTCGGCCAGCCTTGCGCGCGCCTGCTTCCACACCCGCGCGAGCCCCGGCTCGAGGGCCGCACGGCCCTCGGCCTCCAGCCGCCAGTGCCCGGCCCGCTCGGCCACACCGCGCATCACTTCTGCACAGGCGGCCAGTTCCGCCACCATGTCGCCACCCCGCGCGCCGCGCGCAAGCTGCGTGAGCCGGGCACGGAGGGGCGCGAGTGCGCGGCGCTCGGCCCCCGGCGGCAGCCAGGCCACCAGCGCATCGTGGGTCTTGAGCATCACCGCCCGGTCCCGCGACCCCGAGAGCCGCCTCGCGGCATCGCGGATCGCGGCATTCTCCTTCGCATGGTCGCCGAACACGGGCCGGAAGAGCCGGATCAGCCCGCGCAGCTTCTTGGCATGCTTGCGCACCTCGTGCACCGTGACGTCGGGAGCGAGCCGCGCCGCCTCGATCTTCGCCACGGCCTCATCGGCCTGCTCGCGCGCCATGCGGCGGAAGGCGGCTTCCAGCGTAGGATCCCTGGGAACAAGGCGAAAGGGCATGGCGCAGTCTTGCCGGGCCGTCGGCGACTAGGCAAGCCCGCACGCCGCCCGCTTCACCTTGCCGAACTGCCCCCCGGAGGCTACACCGCTGCGGTGACAGTGCCGGAGACGCCCATGCCCGAGGACAGGATCAACAGCTTCCGCAGCGGCCCCGACGCGCAGGGCCGTTTCGGCATCTTCGGCGGGCGCTTCGTCTCCGAGACGCTGATGCCGCTGATCCTGGAACTGGAAGCGCAATACGAGCACGCAAAGACCGACGACAGCTTC
>PHEG01000522.1 GCA_002842835.1 Alphaproteobacteria bacterium HGW-Alphaproteobacteria-2
TGCCGTGCGGCGCAGTGCCGGAAAGCGCAGGCGACCGAAGAGCGCGAGCACCGCAAGCAGGACGAGAAAGAGGGTGACCGCCTTGACCATCGCTCAGAGTCCGTAGTGTGCGCGCATCGCGCGCTCTTCAGCGAGGTCGAGCGCCCCGGCGGCAAGGTCAAGCCCGATCCGAGGCAGCAGCCCGCGCCGCGGCCCGTAATGCACGAAGCGCGTCTTCGCGCCGAAGCGCGCGCGCAGCACCGGCTCCAGATGGCCCAGCCCGTCAATGAGACCCAGTTCCAGTGCACGGGCCCCGTCCCAGAAGCGGCCCGTGAAAAGCTCCTCCTCCGCCGAGAGCCTGGTGCCGCGCCGGGCCCTCACGTGGGCGATGAACTGCTCGTGGATGCGGCCCTGGAGGTGACGCAGTCGCTCGACATCCTCGGGCCGCTCGGGAAGGAACGGGTCCAGCATGCTCTTGTCGGTGCCGGCGGTGTGAACCCGCCGCTCCACCCCGTTGCGCTCCAGCAAGGCGTGAAAGCCGAAACCTGCGTAGATCACGCCGATGGAGCCGACTATCGAGGCGGCGTCGGCGAATATCTCGTCCGCCGCTGCGGCCAGCCAGTAGCCGCCGGAGGCTGCCACATCCTCGACGAAGGCGAGCGCGGGTACCTTCGTTTCCTCGCTCAGCCGCCGGATGCGCGCGCCGATCAGCGCCGATTGCACTGGCGAGCCGCCGGGCGAGTTGATGGCGAACGCTACCGCGGCGGGCTTTCCGCGGCGAAAGGCGCGCTCCAGCACCGGGGCAAGGCGGGCGTCGCCGAGCCCTCGTCCGCCAGGCGCGCCCGCGGCGATGATGCCCGAGAGCGGCACAACCGCGACGCGCGGTGCGGACGAGAGAAAGGGGATGCCCGAGAACATGATGGGCGATGTAGAGCCCGCCCGGGCGGCCCGCAAGGCCGCGACGGGCTGGCGGCGCGCATTCTCCGCCGCTGGTGCCTGAATGTCACCGCGGCGCTCAGGCTCCCGCCAGCGCTGCGGCGACCCGCGCCCGCGCGGCCGGGAGCGGTCGGTCACCCAGCGCAGGAGCGAGCCAGGTGGCGAGGAAGTGGCCGGTGAGCCTCAGCCCCGCGCCGATCTCGCCCGGGCGAGGCGGCACGGCCGGGTCGATGAGGCAGGTCGGCAGCGCCAGCAGCTTCTCCGCCCAGCCGCCCGCGCCCGCGCGGCTGACCGCGCGGCCCGAGCGCGGCGAGACGAAGGCGAGCCCCGCCGTGGCGCCGGTGACCGCGCAGGCCGAGAGATCGAGCCCGAAGCCCGCCTCCTCGAGCAGTGCCAGCGATGAGCGCGCAGACCGAGGCGAGGGCGGCCAGCCGAGGGGGATCGTCGAGTAGGGCGCCCGCGCGGCTGCGCGTCACCTCGGCGCGGAATTGCCCCAGATGGGCGTCGAGCCGTGCCCGCCAGGCGAGGGCAAGCTGCGCCCCGGGCTGGAAGAGCGGTGCGAGCCGCCGCGAGCCGCCGCCGCGAAGCACGCCCAGATGGCGGCCGTGCGCGGGCGTGAAGACCTCGAGGATGGCGGAGTTTTCGCCATGCGGGCGCGCCGAGAGAAGAATGCCGTCGTCTTGCCAGTCCATGCCGTCATCCTGCATGGCGCTCGCCGCCCGGCAAGCCCGGCGTCGGTGGACAAGCCCCGGGTGCGGTGTCTAGATCATTGGCAAGGTCATGCGGAGGGGCGGATGCGGGTGATTTCGGAGAACCGGGCCTTCGGCGGGGTGCAGGGGGTCTATGCGCACGACTCTGCGGCCTGCGGCTGCGAAATGACCTTCGGCCTCTACCTGCCACCCGCTGCCGAACACGGGCCGGTGCCGGTGCTGTGGTATCTCTCGGGGCTCACCTGCACGCATGAGAACGCCATGCCGCATACGACCTTGGCCAGGGGGCGGGGTTTTACGTCAACGCCACCGAGGCGCCCTGGGCGCCCAATTTCCGCATGTGGGACTACGTGGCCGAGGATCTGCCGCAGCTTCTCTTCGGGCATTTCCCGCTCAGGCGCGAGGCGCAGGCGATCACCGGTCATTCCATGGGCGGGCACGGGGCGCTGACGCTGGCCATGGCGCTGCCCGAGCGTTTCGCCTCCGTCTCGGCCTTCGCGCCGATCGCGCATCCCACGGCGTCGGACTGGGGGCGGCGGCAACTCTCGGCCTATCTCGGTCCGGCCGAGGCCGCCTGGGCACGCCATGACGCGACGCTGGTGACGCGCGCGCGCGGCTTCCCCGGGCCGGTGCTGATCGATCAGGGCTGCAACGACCAGTTCCTCGCAAGCCTGATGCCCGAGGCGCTGGCCGAGGCCATGGCCGCGCGGCGGCAGGAGGGCGTGCTGCGCATGCAGAAGGGCTACGACCACAGCTATTTCTTCGTGGCGAGCTTCATGGCGCCTGCCCGGTGCGTGCCGAGGCCGAGCGGGTAGCGTTGCGCCACGGCTTGCGGATGCTGCTCGTCACCGATGGCGGCATCCGGCCCCCGGCAAACCCGCTGGTCGAGGTGGTCTATGTCGCGCAGGGCGCCGATGCCGCCGACCGCTGGATCGCCGAGCGCGCGGGCGCGGGCGATGTGGTGGTGACCGCCGACATCCCGCTTGCCGCGCGCTGCGTGGCCACGGGCGCGCGGGTGGTGAAGCCCGACGGCACCGCGCTGAACCCTGCCAACATCGGCCCGGCGCTGGCGGCGCGCGACCTCGCCGCCGATCTGCGCGCGGCAGACCCGTTCCGGCAGGGCGGCGGGCGGCCCTTTTCGCGTGCCGACCGCGCGCGGTTTCTGGACGTGCTGGAGCGCACGGTGCAGGCTTGCATTGACCGAAGCATTGGCCGCAGGCCATGCCGGGCCGCAGGCGGAGGTCGCCGACAGCTTCCTCTACCGCGAGCGGGACACGCTCCTGACCCGCGCCGCCTGGATTGACGGGCTGGGGCTTGCCGTGAAGGCGGCGACGATCTTCCCGGGCAACGGCGCGCGGGGGCTGCCTGCGGTGAACGGCGGCATGATGCTTTTCGATGACGCGAACGGCGTGCTGGAGGCGGTGATCGACTTCCATCTGGTCACGAAGTGGAAAACGGCGGGGGATTCGCTTCTCGCCGCGCGACGGCTGGCAAGGCCGGATGCGCGGCGCATCCTGATCGTGGGTGCGGGCAGTGTGGCGCGCTCGCTCGTCGAGGCCTATGGCGCTGCCTTCCCGCGGGCGGAATTTGCCGTCTGGAACCGCAGTCCGGAGGGGGCCCGGGCGCTGGCCGCCGCTTTCCCGGGCCGGGTGCGTGTGGCACCCGATCTGGCCGCGGCGGTGAATGAGGCCGATATCATTGCCAGCGCCACAATGGCGACCGAACCGCTGATCCGCGGCGAATGGCTGAGACCCGGGCAGCATCTCGACCTGATCGGCGCCTACCGCCCCGACATGCGCGAGGCCGACGACGCGGCGCTCGGCCGCGCGCGGATATTCGTGGACAGCCGCGCTACCACCATCGGGCATATCGGCGAGCTGAAGATCCCCATCGCCGCGGGGGTGATAGCCGCCGGGGACGTGGTGGCGGACTACGGCGATCTGGCGTCGGGGCGGTTCCGCCGCGAGAGCGACGCGGAGATCACGCTCTTCAAGAACGGCGGCGGTGCGCATCTCGACCTGATGACGGCGCGCTACATCCTCGATGCGGTGCGCGCCGCCGGGCAGGGCTGAGCACGCGGGAAATTCCTTGGTCCAGCGGGCCGCTTG
>PHEG01000523.1 GCA_002842835.1 Alphaproteobacteria bacterium HGW-Alphaproteobacteria-2
CATCACCTCGGGCAAGGAGGGCAGCTTCGCGGGCGGCATGGACCTCAACGCGCTGGGCCGCATGCGCGAGATGGCGGGCGACGACCCGGCGCGCGGGCTTTTCGAAGGGGTGATGCGGCTGCATGGCCTCTTGCGCAAGATCGAGCGCGCGGGGATGGACCCGAAGACGCTGAAGGGGGGCAAGCCCATCGCCGCGGCGCTGCCGGGCACGGCGGCGGGCATCGGGCTGGAGCTGCCGCTGGCCTGTCACCGCATCTTTGCTGCCGACAACCCGAAGGCGCGCATCGGCCTGCCCGAGATCCTGATCGGCATCTTCCCCGGCGCGGGCGGCACCATGCGCCTCACCCGCAAGCTGGGTGCCATGGCCGCCGCGCCCTTCCTGCTGGAGGGCAAGATGCTCGCCCCCGCCAAGGCGAAATCGGCCGGGCTGATCGACGAGGTGGCGGCCGATCCGCTCGCGGCGGCGAAGGAGTGGGTCAAGGCTGCCAGCGACGCCGACATCGTGAAACCCTGGGACCGGAAGGACTACAAGATGCCCGGCGGCGCGCCCTATCACCCTGCCGGGTTCCTGACCTTCGTGGGGGCCTCTGCGATGGTGCATGGCAAGACAAAGGGTGTCTACCCGGCGGCGAAGGCGCTGCTGTCGGCCGTCTACGAGGGGGCGATGGTACCTTTCGACACGGCGCTCAGGATCGAGGCGCGCTGGTTCACCTGGGTGCTGATGAACCCTTCCTCGGGGGCAATGATCCGCTCGCTCTTCCTGAACAAGGAGGCGCTCGAGAAGGGTGCGAACCGCCCCAAGGTGCCCGACCAGAAGGTGAAGAAGGTCGGTATCCTTGGCGCGGGCATGATGGGCGCGGGCATCGCCCATGTCTCGGCCAGTGCGGGCATCGAGGTGGTGCTGATCGACGCTAAGCAGGAGGCGGCGGAGCGCGGCAAGGGATATTCCGAGGGGCTGCTCGACAAGGGCGTGAAGCGCGGCAGCGTGAGCGCAGAGAAGAAGGCCGAGGTGTTGGGCCGCATCCTGCCCACCACGGATTACGCGGCGCTCGAGGGCTGCGACCTGGTCGTGGAGGCCGTGTTCGAGGACCCGGGCGTGAAGGCGGAGGTAACGAAGAAGACGCTGGCAGTGGTGGGGCCGGAATGCATCTTCGCCACCAACACCTCGACCCTGCCGATCACCGAACTGGCGAAGGCCAGCGACCGTCCCGAGGATTTCATCGGCATCCATTTCTTCTCGCCGGTGGACAAGATGCTGCTGGTCGAGATCATCCGGGGCGCCAAAACGGGCGACCGGGCCGTGGCCAAG
>PHEG01000524.1:0-2615 GCA_002842835.1 Alphaproteobacteria bacterium HGW-Alphaproteobacteria-2
ACAGAGGGACCAAGCCATGCAAACGCTGCGCCTTGGCGTGAACATCGACCATGTGGCCACGGTCAGGAACGCCCGTGGCGGCGCCTGGCCCGATCCGCTACGTGCCGCAAAACTGGCCGAGGCGGCGGGGGCGGACGGCATCACCGCACATCTGCGCGAGGACCGCCGCCACATCGCCGATGCCGACATCGACGCACTGATGTCGGGGCTTGCCGTCCCGCTCAACCTCGAGATGGCGGCCACGCCCGAGATGCAGGCGATCGCGCTGCGCCACCGGCCGCATGCCGTGTGCCTCGTGCCCGAGAAGCGCGAAGAGCGGACCACCGAAGGCGGGCTCGACGTGGCGGGCGACGAAGCGCGGCTGGCGCGCTTCATCGAGCCGCTGGCGGCGGCGGGCTGCCGCGTCTCGCTCTTCATCGGCGCGGAAGCCGCGCAGGTAGAGGCGGCCGTGCGCGTGGGAGCCGCGGTGGTCGAGTTGCACACCGGCGCTTATTGCGACCTCCACGCCGAAGGCCGTGGCGAGGCGCGCGACGTCGAATACGCCCGTCTCGCCGAGATGGCCGCCCATGCCCATGCACTGGGGCTCGAGGTGCATGCCGGCCATGGGCTCAGCTACGAGACGGTGGCGCCCGTCGCCGCCATACCTCAGCTCGTCGAACTCAACATCGGCCATTTCCTGATCGGCGAGGCGATCTTCCGCGGGTTGCAGGCAGCCATCGCCGAGATGCGCGCGCGGATGGACGCGGCGCGGGCATGATCCTCGGCATCGGCACCGACCTGTGCAATATCGAGCGCATCGCCCGGGTTCTCGCTCGCCATGGCGACCGCTTTCGCAATCGCGTCTTCACCGACACCGAACAGCGCAAGGCCGAGCGCCGCGCCGACCGGGCGGGCACCTATGCCAAGCGCTGGGCGGCGAAGGAGGCGTGCTCCAAGGCGCTGGGCACCGGGCTGCGCATGGGCATAGCCTGGCGCGACATGGGCGTGGTGAACCTGCGAAGCGGTCAGCCCACGATGCAGCTCACCGGATGGGCGGCCCAGCGGCTGCGCGCGCTCACCCCCCCGGGCCACGAGGCGGTGGTGCATGTCACGCTGACAGATGACCGCCCCTGGGCGCAGGCCTTCGTGGTGATCGAGGCGCGGCCCATTCCCGATTACGGCGTGCGCGGCTGAGGGGACAAGGCTCAGAGCGGGCTGATGGAGACAGTCAAGACCGTCGTCTATGCGCTGCTCATCGCGGGCGCGATCCGCACGCTCTTCTTCCAGCCGTTCTGGATTCCCTCCGGCTCGATGAAGGAAACGCTGCTGGTGGGCGATTTCCTCTTCGTCAACAAGATGGCCTACGGCTATTCCCGGCATTCCTGCCCCTGGTCGATCTGCCCGATCCCCGGACGCATCCTCGGCTCGGAGCCGAAACGCGGCGACATCGTGGTGTTCCGCCATCCGGTGACCGGCGGCGATTTCATCAAGCGGCTGATCGGTCTACCCGGCGACCGCGTGCAGATGCGCAGCGGGCGGCTTTGGCTCAACGGCGCCGAGGTGCCGCAGGTGCCCGACGGCGAGTTCGTCGAGACCTTCGAGAGGCAGGGCCCGATGGGCAGTTTGCCGCGTTGCGCCAACGGCCCCGTGGGCATCGGCGGCGACTGCGTGAAGCCGCGTTTCACCGAGACCCTGCCGGGTGGCCCCTCCTATGCCGTGCTCGACATCGATACCGGCGGCTTCGGCGACGACACGCCGGAGTTCCAGGTGCCTGAGGGGCACTACTTCTTCATGGGCGACAACCGCGACAACAGCCAGGACAGCCGCTTCTCGCGCGCCGTGGGCGGCGTGGGCTTCGTGCCCTACGGGAACCTCGTCGGGCGCGCGGACCGGGTGATGTTCTCGTCGGCGGGCAGCTCGATGCTCGCCTTCTGGACCTGGCGGCGCGACCGCTTCCTCGAGGCGCTGGAGTGAGATTGTCGGCGGAACTCGCCGCCTTCTCGGCCCGGCTCGGGGGCGCTTCTGGAGGCCGATCCAGGCGCGGCCGAGGGGGTGCTTGCGCCGCGCTTCAACGCGCTGGTGCGCAAGGAGACCTGTGCCGAGGTGGCCGACGCGCTGGAGCTTGGCGCCGCGCTGAAGCTCGGGCGGTCGGAAATGCTCTCGGGCGGGCGGCGCAAGGCGGCGCTCTTGGCCGACGCACTCGAGGCGGTGATCGCCGCGGTCTATCTCGACGCGGGTTTCGAGGCCGCGCGCGCGCTGGTGCTGCGGCTCTGGGGCACGCGCATCGCCGCGGTCGATGCGGACGCGCGCGACGCCAAGACGGCGCTGCAGGAATGGGCGCAGGCGCGCGGCTTGCCGCCGCCGGAGTATCTCGACCTCGCCCGCGAGGGCCCCGACCACGCACCTTGCTTCACGGTGGAGGCACGGCTCTCGGACGGGCGGGCGGCGCGCGGCACGGCCGCGGCCAAACGCCAGGCGCAGCAGGCAGCGGCGAGAGATTTGCTGGGTCGGGTGGAGAGTGGCTATGACTGAGACCCGCGCGGGCTTCGCGGCCCTCATAGGCGAGCCCAACGCCGGCAAGTCCACGCTCACAAACCGGCTGGTGGGTGCCAAGATCTCGATCGTCACGCACAAGG
>PHEG01000524.1:2673-5039 GCA_002842835.1 Alphaproteobacteria bacterium HGW-Alphaproteobacteria-2
GCCGCCCGGTGGCGCTCGCCATCAACAAGATCGACCGGGTGCAATCCGAGCGGCTGCTGGAGATCGCCGCCGACATGAATGCGGCCTTCCCCTTCGTGCGGACCTTCATGATCTCCGCCGAGCGCGGCCACGGGGTGGACGACCTGCGCCGCTGGCTTGCTGCCGAGATGCCCGCGGGCCCCTGGCTCTACCCCGAGGACCAGATCGCAGACCTGCCGCTGCGCATGATCGCCGCCGAAACCACGCGCGAGAAGCTGACGCTCCGCTTGCACGAGGAGTTGCCCTACAACCTGACGGTGGAGACGGAAAGCTGGGACGAGCGCAAGGATGGATCGGTGCGCATCGACCAGGTGATCTATGTCGCCCGCGACGGACACAAGGGCATCGTCCTGGGCAAGGGCGGCGAGACGCTGAAGGCGGTGGGCCAGGCGGCGCGCACCGAAATGGCGGAGTTCCTCGACCGCAAGGTGCATCTCTTCCTGCACGTGAAGGTCCGCCCGGGCTGGCAGGAGGAAGCCGAGCGCTATTCCGAGATGGGGCTCGACTTCCGCGACACGCGGAGATGATCTCGCGGCTCGCCGCGGGCTTCTGGGTGCGCGCCTATCTCGCGCGGCTCGGGCAGGCGGGCATTCCGGCCTATGTTGCGGCGCATGGCGACGAGACGGCAGGCGCGGTGATCGTGAAACTCGCCACGCTCGACGGGCGCGCGCGGGCCCTGGAACGCAGCTACGACCTGATGGCGGATGCCCGCGCCTGGGTGGTGCTGGCCGAAGGGCCGGAGGCCGAGGTCGATGCGGTACTCGCGCGGGCGCGGGCGCGCGACCCCGACCTGTGGGTGATCGAGATCGAGGACCGCGCCGGGCGCCACCTGCTGGGCGAGGAGGGGCTTTCAGAGTGACGCGCGCTTGCACTGCGGGCGGCACGGCGCTATCGACGGCCCCGGGCCGGCCTAGCTCAGTTGGTAGAGCGTCCGTCTTGTAAGCGGAGGGTCGGGGGTTCGAGTCCCTCGGCCGGCACCATTTTTATCATAAAATATTGATAATAATCAGGTGGTCCCCTTCTTTGTTTTCTGGGGTCCGGACCCTGGTCGCAATCCTGATAGCTGGACTCCATGCACCGCCTGGCACTCGGGCGGGGTTGTTGCTCATCGCCGCTGGCCCAGCTGCCGCCCCTTTCAGATCACCGCCTTTTCCAGGAACGGCCTGCCCTCTGCAACCCGCTCGTAGCCGACTTCGGAAAGGTCGTTGGCAAAGACGAAGTTCGTCACCTCGGGGTGGCGGCCGACGATCAGGTTGTGGTCGAGCGTGTTGAAATCATAATGCCCGGCCCACTGGTTCACCACCTTGATCGCCTCGAAGGCCGGCGAGCGCTCGGCGAGCGCGGGCCAGACGATGTCCTCGAACTCGCCGTAGCGCGGCTCGAAATCGTCCCAGTCGACGGCGGGGTCCTCGACCGGGACCGCGCCAGCCAAGAAGAACCTCCCTTCGGGGCGGCAGAAGACGCCGCCGGTGTCGATCATCAGGGGCAGGCGGCCACCGTTGACCGTGGCCGAGCCTTCCGGCGTCCGGGCGCAGTCGAAGACGAATAGCGTGCGCTTGCGGGGTTCGACCGGCACATCGAGGCCCGCCATCCGCGCCGTCAGCGCCGCACGGGGGCCCGAGGCGTTGACCACCGTGCCGGCCTGCACGACCGCCCCGGATTTCAGCGTGACCGAGTTGACGCGGGCGCCGGCGCGGCCGATCGCAACCACCTCGTCGGTGACGAGATCGGCGCCCTGCGCGCGGGCCTTGGCGCGAAAGCCATTCATCAGCCCGGTGTTGGAAAACCAGCCCTCGCCGGATTGCCCGTAAGAGGCCAGCCGGATGTCATCGACCCGCAGATGCGGGAAGGCGCGGGCAAGATCCTCGGGCCCCCAGAGCACCACATCGGCGCCGCAGGCGCGCTGCACCGCGTGGTTCTCGCGCAGGGTCTGTTCCTGTCCGGGCGTGCCCGCCAGAAAGAGATAGCCGCCGGGGTGGAAGTTCAGGTCCGGCGGCGCATCGCCCGCCACTTGCATGGTGCGGGCGAAATCCTGGATGAAGGCGCTGCCGAACTGGCTGATCCGCACGTTGACCGGGTTGGAAAACTGCATCCGGATCGACGCGGCCGACAGCGAGGTTGACGCGAAACGATAGGTCGGATCGCGTTCCACCACGAGGACCGAGCCGCTGAAATCCGGGTTCGCCGTCAGGAAATAGGCCACTGCCGAACCGATCACCGCCCCGCCTACGATCACCACGTCATAGGCCGGTCTCATTTCGCCGCCTCATCATCCGGGTGGCCAAGATCGACAAACCAGCCGCCCAGGTGCCTGACCGCGGGCGCAT
>PHEG01000045.1 GCA_002842835.1 Alphaproteobacteria bacterium HGW-Alphaproteobacteria-2
GGTATCTGCCCTGCCGAGTGCCGCCTTAGCTCAGTTGGTTAGAGCACCAGATTGTGGATCTGGGGGTCCCCCGTTCGAGCCGGGGAGGCGGTACCATCCAATATGCCGACATCACGTCTGCCCGGGCCCGCCGTCGAGCAGCGCGCAGATGTGCCCGATCACCTCGTCCTGCTGATCGTCCAACATGTCGCTGCCGGATGGCAGGCAGAGCCCCGTTTCGAAGAGCCGCTCGTCGAACCCCCGCCCGTGATAGGGCGCGCCTGCGTAGAGCGGCTGCAAGTGCATCGGCTTCCACAGCGGACGGGATTCGATGCCCTGACCGAGCAGCATCAGACGGATGTCCTCGCGGCTCCTGCCGGTCTCTCCCGGGTCGATGGTGAGTGCCGTCAGCCAGCGGGTCGAGCGCAGGCCCTCCGGCTCCGGCATGAAGGCAAGGCCGGGGTGCGCGAGCGCTTCACGGTAGCGCGCGAAGATCGCGCGGCGGCGCGCTGCGCGGGCGTCGAGCACCTCCATCTGCCCCAGCCCGATGGCGGCGCAGATGTTCGACAGCCGGTAGTTGTAGCCGAAGGTCGAATGCTCGTAGTGCGGCGCCGGATCGCGGGCCTGGGTGGCAAGGAAGCGCGCCTGGTCGGCCCAGTCCTCGTGGCGTGTAACCAGCATGCCGCCGCCCGAGGTGGTGATGATCTTGTTGCCGTTGAAGGACAGTATGGCGGCGTCGCCGCCGGTGCCCGCCTTGCGCCCGCCGCGATACTCCGCCCCGAAGCTCTCGGCGGAATCGACGATCAGCCGCACCCCGTGTTGTGCTGCCAGAGATTCCAGCGGGTCGAGGTCGGCGGACTGGCCGTAGATGTCCGTGGGCACGATGGCCCTGGGCAGCCGGTTCTCGCGCGCGGCATGCGCCAGTTCCTCGGCCAGCAGGCCGGGGTCGAGGGTCCAGCTTGCCGGGTCGAGGTCGAAGAAACGCGGGCGCGCGCCGAGGTAGTTGATTGGGAAGATGCCGCCCGCAAAGGTCATCGACGAGATCCACACCTCGTCACCCGGCCCCACCCCCGCGATGCGCAGCGCCAGATGCAGCGCCGCCGAGCCCTCTTCGTGGCCGGACATGTGGGGGCGCGAGAGGTGGATGCGCATGGTTCAGCGCCCTCGCATGGCGCGCGCCGGGTTGCCCATTACGGTCACGCCCGGCGGCACGTCCTTCGTCACCACCGCGCCCATTCCCACCACCGCGCCGCGCCCGATAGTCAGCGGCGCGCCCGGGCGGCCCTGGCGCAGGATCGCGCCGGTGCCGATATAGGCGTGATCCTCCACCACCACGTTGCCGTTGCATTTAACCGCCGGCGCGAAGGTGACAAAATCGCCGATGACACAGTCATGCGCGACGTAGGAATAGATGTTGGCGTGGAAATGCCGCCCGATGCGGATGTTCGATGTCAGCGTGACGAATGGCGAAAGTATCGCGCCTTCGCCGATCTGCACGTCATCCATGATCTCCACGTTGGCGGCACGCACCGAGCAGAACCCGATGTCCGCGTCCGCGCAGGTTTGCGCCAGCCGCGCGCGCACCGCTCCATCGGCGATGGCGAGGCAGACAGCGCGCTCTTTCCCCGGTCCGGCGAGGAACGCCCGCCAGGCGAGGCAGCGATGCCCATTGACGTACGGCGGGGTGTCGCCGTCGTCGATGAACACTGCCTCGGCATTCTCAGGCAGTTGCGCGCGCAGCAGCGGCATCACCTCGCGCCCGTAGCCCGCGGCACCGTAGAGGCCGAAGAGCATCACTCCGCCTTCCCCGTAAAGCGTGGCATCGTCGCTTCGCCTGCCGCGCTGATGCCTTCGCGGCGCGCCGCCTTCAGAAGCGTCAGCCACAGGATGCGCAGGTCGAGCCACAGGCTGCGGTTGTCCACATACCACACATCGAGCGCAAATTTCTCTTCCCAGCTCAGCGCGTTGCGTCCGTTGACCTGGGCCCAGCCGGTGATGCCGGGGCGCACCTCGTGGCGCCGGGCCTGGGAGGGCGCGTAGAGCGGCAGGTATTCCATCAGCAGCGGGCGCGGCCCCACGAGGCTCATCTCGCCCCGCATCACATTCCACAACTCCGGCAGCTCGTCGAGCGAGGTGGCGCGCAGGAAGCGGCCCAGACGAGTCAGCCGCTGGGCATCGGGCAGCGGCCTGCCGCGGGCATCCATGGCTTTGCTCATGGTGCGGAACTTCACCATCGCGAAGGGCCGCCCCTGCAGCCCTGGCCGTATCTGGCGGAAGAGGACGGGCCGCCCCATCTGCCAGAGGATCGCCAGAGCGAGGGCCGCCAGCACCGGCGAGAGCAGCACGAGCCCGGACGCCGCACCGAGAATGTCCATTGCCCGCTTCATCGGTGAAGGGCCCGTTTCGCAGCCGCGCGGGGCGCTCGGCACTTGTTCACGGGTTTGCCAGAGCTTCGACCGCGTTTCAACCGGCACCCAGCCGGAGAATAGCACAAGCCGGAGGTGCCCAGATGAACCCGTTCGCCAGACGCAGCCTGCCCCTGTCCGGGCCCGCGCTCGACGCGCTGCCCGTGACGCCCGACGATGCCGCCGATCTGACCCGTGTGGCGATCGGGCTCTATGTCGAGACGGGCGGCACGCTCAACCTCGTCACCGCCGCGGGCGAGACGCGCAGCCTTGCGGTGGCCGATTTCTCGATCCTGCCGGTCGGCGTGCGCCGGGTGCGCGCCAGCGGCACGACTGCGCTGGGCATCCATGCACTGGTACTCGCATGAGGATCGTCACCGACCTCGGCATCGGATCGGCACCTCTCCGGCCTCGCAGGTCCTGGAGCCCCGCCTCGCTGTTTCAGGATGGGGCGGAAGGTGCGTGGTATGACCCCGGCGCAGAGGGCGGCGTTTGGCGTGATGCCGCCGGCACATTGCCCGCCCTGCCCGATGATCCCGTCGCACGGATCGACGACATGTCGGGCAATGGCCACCACGCCATGCAGGCGACGGTTGCCGCGCGGCCAATCCTGCGCCGGTCCGACGGGCTTTCCTGGCTGGAGTTCGACGGCGTGGACGACGCCCTCGTGACAGCCGGTGTCAATTTCCCCGCAGACTCCCTGACGATGATCGCAGCGGCGGAAAAGGTGAGCGTGACCACGACGCAACTGTTCATGGGGCTTGGGTCGTCCGTCCGTTTCCACGTCAACCGGTCCTCCTCGGTGAACCGCGTTTCCCTGCTCGATGGGAGCAGCGAGCGGAGGGGGTCGGTGCAGGGCGGAATCCACAGGGTCGTCGCTTCCGGCATCGTGGATCGCGCGGCGGGCGTCGTGGCTCTGCGGGAAAACGGCATGGCTTCGAACCAGAGCCAGACCGGCACGCCGCCTGGCGGAAGTTTCGGCAATCTTTCGATCGCCTTGGGGGCTTCCTCCACCGGCGCACTGATCCTCAACGGCAAGTTCTTCGGCGGGCTGGTTCGCCTCGGAGTGCTGCCCGAGGCAGTGATCGCAACTGTGGAGGCCTGGATGGCCGCAAGATCGGGGGTGACGCCATGAGGATCACGGCTGCCTGCCCAGAAGGGATGATCCGGGACGCAAACGATCTGGCGATGGTGCTGGGGTCCGGCCCGGACGACGGGCAAACCTACACCGCCCCGAAATGGCGCGACGCGGACGGCAACCGGTACGCCGCAGCCTCGTTCGAGGCGCGCGAAGATTGGCTGGCGCGCGCTCAGGCGGCACTGGCGAGGCCCGGCTGGGACGCCAGGCCCTATACCGTCAGCATGGCAGGCGCGCAGCGCGCACAAGCCGCTCTGGTGTTCGCGGTGTCGCGGGCGGGAGTTCGCGCGCCACAGGCCGCCCCCGCCAGGCTGACCGCCGTCGGCGGGACGGAGGGCCTGGCGGCGATGGCGGCGATGGGACTGGCCTGGATCGACGAGGACGCGCAGGCATCAACGGTCACGGAAACCGGCGACGGCGATGGGCGCTAGAGATCCATCGCCGACAGAATCGCCGCGTTGACCTTCCGCACGTCATAGCGTTCCTCGGCCAGTTGGCGCGCAGCCTGCCCCATGCCGACCAGAAGATCGGGTTGGTCGAGGAACCTTTCCATCGCTGCGGCCAGCGTTTCCGCATCGCGCGCGGGAACCAGGAAACCGCTCCTGCCTTCCTGCACCGTCTCGCGGCATCCCGGCGTGTCTGTCGTGATGACCGGACGGCCCATCGCCATTGCCTCGAGCGCCGTGCGCGGCGTCCCCTCGCGATAGTAACTCGGCAGGACATAGACATGCGCCGCGGCGATGGCCGGGCGGACATCCTCAAGCTCTCCATGCCAGATCACGTTCCCGCTCGCGTGCCAGCGCTCGACCTCCTCGCGCGCGATCGCATCGGGGTTCGGATCTGGCGGCCCGACAAGGTGAAACTCGGCGCCGGGCCAGCGCGAGCGCAACCGGGCTGCGGCGGCCACGTATTCGCGAATGCCCTTGTCCCCGAGAAGCCGCGCGATCAGCAGAAAACGGAGCGGACCTTCGGGCAAGGGGGCCGGCGCGAAGGCCTCGACATCCACCCCCGATCCGTTCACCACCTCCACCGGGACATCCGGCGGCAGCAGCCCCCAGCGGGCAAAATCGGCGCGATCGTCCGGATTCTGGAAAAGCACCAGTGTCGCCCGCCGCAGAGCGATCGCGTAAAGGCGCTGCACGATCATTCGGACGCGCGCGCGCTTGCCCCGCGCCTCGCCGGTGAAGGCATAGCCGAGGCCGGTGATCAGCGCCACCCGCCGCGGGACCCGGGCGCACCATGCCGCGAGACCGCCCCAGACCACCGGCTTCACCGTGTAGCAGAGCGAAACATCGGGCCGCACCTGCCGCATCAGGCGATAGAGCGCGAAGAAGGTGCGCAGGTCGGCATCCGGGCGCAGACCGGTTCGCGTGAGGGGAATGTCCTGACAGGCCACGCCCCGTTCCTCGAGCCAGTCGCGCGTCGATCCATCGGCGCGCAGCCCGGGCGCTGCAGTCACGACTTCGTGGCCGCGCGAGAGCAGCTCCTCGATCAGGGCGCCGCGAAAATTGCGCAGCCCGGTGGCATGGGACCCGACGACCAAAATCCTCATGGGCATTTCAAACCGCGAGTCAGCCGCATGTCACTTCAGGTTCCGAAACGGCAATCGCCCGCCTGCCGGTGTCGCCCAGACCGAACGATACCCGCTGCGCATCCTGTCAAGGGAATACCGTCGCGCCACGCGCTCGCGTGCCGCACGTCGGCGTGCCTGCCAGGCGTCGGCGTCCGCGAGCGCAAGGATCGCCTGCTTCAACGCGGCGGCCAGCGCATCAGGGTCCCCCGCGGGGACGATCCAGCCCGTGTCCCCCGCGATCTCGGCGGCGTCCCCGACATCGGTGACGACACAGGGCGTGGAACACAGCATCGCCTCGGCCACGACATTGGGGAAAGCCTCGGTGCGGGAGGCCAGGACATGCACATCGAGGCTCGACATGACGGTCGCGATGTCCGTCCTCGGTCCGATCGGCGTAACGCGGTCCGACAGACCGGTTTCGGCAAGCATGCCCTGCACGAGCGGGTTGTCTGGCGTCATGTCGGGCCCCGCGAGAAGGACGCGGAACCGGAAGCCGTCGCGTCGCAGCCTGGCAAGGGCCTGAAGGAAGCCGCGGTGGTCCTTGTCCGGGTGCAGCCGGGCGACCATGCCCAGCACCACCTCGCCGCCATCGAGGCCGAGAGACGACCGGAACGTCTGCACCTCGGCAGAATCAATGGAAAACCCGGCGCGGTCATAGCCGTTGTGGATGACCACCATGCGGCGCTGCGCGTATCCGAACGCGACATGGTTGTCCCGCGCCGCATGGGCGCAGCAGATGATCCGCGCGGGCAGCCAGCCCGACGACAGCGCGCAGAGACGGGCGACTAGCCGCGTGCTGCGCCGTAGGGAACTGCCGTCGAGGGTCGAGTGGCGGATGTTCCAGATCACGTTCCGGACTCCTGCCGCCCGTGCCGCCAGGCCCCCCAGAAGATCGGCATGATACATCCATGTCTGCACCACATCCGGCCGCAGGCGGCGCAGTTCGCGCCAGAGCCGCCAAAGCCCCGCCGGGCCGACACGCCCCCGCGACATCCCAAGAGTGGTCACGCCGACGCTGTGGGAGGGCAGTTCTTCGCCATACCGGCCTTCGTCCGTCAGCGAGATCACATGATGCCGGAAATCCGTGACGCCCCTGCACAGGCGCACCAAAGTCGCCTCGGCGCCGCCGTTTCCGAGACCGGCAATGACGTGAACGACCAGGGGTCTTCCGGAGGTCATCGCGCGCACACCCGCCGGGCGAGATCGATGGCGAAGGAGAGCCCCTGGCACTCGGCAGAGCCGAACCACAGGATCGCATGGCATGTCTCGAGATGGATACCTTTCCCGGCGATGCATGGGGGGGTTGGCATCGCTAGGCTACCACACAGTCTTTCGGATCCACAGAGTATCCCAGTCTCTCGAAGTCCTCCTCGTATATGCTCCGGATCAGATCTATGTCCCTGCCGGACAGCTCCGGCACTCTTCCGGAGGACTTGTTCAAGAAGGCCGGTGCGTGCTCGACTCCGATGCAGGCTCGAATTTCCGGAATTCGTTGCTCCAGCTCTTCGACCTTCCAGATCTTGTGAGGAAACAGATGACCGCTTCGGCGAAACAGCCATCGGCATTGCGGGTTTGCCTGACTGAGACCAACGGAATTGTAGAGACCAACCGCCTCGACGCCTTGCGCGACCACTTCCAGGAAGTCGGTCAAATCCCCGGTCACACGCCTGCGCTCATGCAGGTATTTGTAGAGTGAAACCGCGCGGCTGAAGGGATTTCGCACCAGTGCAAAGCAGAGTGCGTGATCAACAAACGTCTCCTTGACGAGTCCGCGCTCGATCAGCAACGACACATCCATATGTCCGAAGGTGACCGGCCCCCTCCCGGGAAAGCCGCCGCGAACCGCGAAGGGCTCCTTCAGCTTCAACATTCCAATTTCCGCATGCAGCCAGTTGTAGATACTGGTGCCGGCGGCCTTGGGCACCCAGATGAACAGCACGTCCCTTGATCTTCTGGCACGGAACCGGTTGATCAGGCGCGGCAGTCCGGACGAGTAAGCCGCAAAACGATTTGCACGCCGAATTCCGGCCTTGACGGTTTCCATGTCGGCCTGACGGATGCGGTCCCGGAAACTCGATGATGCGCTCATGATCCCTGCCGACGCGCCCCGCCCAGCACTGCGCGCGCCCCGTGAAGCGCCACACCGGCCAGGCTGCGCAGCAGGAAGCCCGGCGAGCGGTATCGCCCCGCCGCGAACGCGGCAACGCGGGCCCTTGCAAGCAGGTACATCGGCTGCGGGTTTGCCGCCTTCAGCACGGCGATACGATCCGACATGCCGCCGGCCAGATAGCTCTTGCGGCCGATGGTGACGTTCCGGCACAGGATGTCATGACTGCAGGCCAGCCGTGTCCAGTAAAGCGAGGTAGGCACTCGGCAAGGCCTGCCGGGCACGTCCATCGCGGCAAGCAGAAGCGGCCGCAGCACCACCTCCTTCTTGCTTCGGGGTGAAGCATGTCGTCGTCATCGTGGATCATGGCGAAATGGCCGCTGGCGCGCCCGATGGCCGCACGCAGCGCCAGCGCCCGCCCCCCGTTGGCGGATCGGGACAACCGCAGCCGCGGATCGCCGATTTCCGTTAGCCGCGCGTATGTGTCATCGCTCGACCCGTCGTCATGGATGCAGATCTCGAAGTCCCCGGGAACCCGATGCAACGCCTCGACAAGGGCAAGGACCGAACCGGCCCGATTGAAAGTGGGAATGCAGATGGACAGGAGGGTCATCGGGGCAGTGGCCCGGACGCAGCGGGCTTCATCGGCAGGATCGCCCCGAATGCGACGGAGACGCAGCCGATGGCCAGTCCGACAATCACAATCTGCCTTATGAACGAGAACAGGTTGTCGATCCCGTTCCGATGCGCGTAGATCGCCATAGTTGCGCCGATCAGCGTAAGTGTGAGTTTCGTCAGGCCGGACGTTCTCAATGCGTACTTCTCGATTCCGCGCAGAGCAAGGATGAAGAACACGGCCAGAGCGATGACACCGAAATAACCCAGCCCGACATATCCGCTCGCGAAATAGTTGCCCGCCAATCCGAAGGTTATGCCAGATGGCATTTCGTTTGTCATGAAGGTATTGAAGTAATTCGTATCTACGCCAAAGGCGGACGGGACAATCAGAATATTTCCAATGATCGAAAGAAGGAACATCGGCAAGTCGGCATTGAGCCGCCCATCGAGAGCGAACTCGAGAAGGCTGTAGGTTCCCAACGGCTCGAAACCCTTGAGGGTAAGCAGCAACCCATTCCACGAGAACATCGACTGAATTGGCCGAAGACCATCAGGAAGAAAATAAAAAGAACGAGAACTGAAGTTACAATTTTTGGAAGCGGCATTCTCTGCATTCTCCGCATGAAGAATATCAACACACAGGCCGCTGTCGTGATTGCAGGTATTGTCCTGTCCCCGGAAGTGAAGTGAATTGCCAGGAAAAAAAGGAAAAATGCGAGATAAATTCGGCGCGCATGGAATACCGAAATCATTATACCAAAGGCGGGGAGCCAGCGCCATAACGTTGCTGTGGCGCCGTAACTGATGTCATGTCGCGCCTGGAGAAAGTAGATTGGCCCCTGGGAGAGCGCGATGAGGCCATATCCGAACAACACCAGCACGGCGCAGCTCAAAAGGTGGACGGACCCGTTTCCGACCTGTCCACCGGACGGAAAGGGCGGCACCGAAAGAACCGATACCAGGAACAGGAATATGGACCAAACCATCGCGACGACGATCACGGAGGTCAATGACGTGGCGGCGAAAACCCCGCGCTCTCCGAGTGTTATCTGAATGGGTGCGTAGAATCCGAGGAAGGCAGGCAAAGAATAGATTGCCGCGCCGATCAGGCCGAGACCGACAAAGGAATTCCAGCCGAAACGGCGGAATCCCGTCGCTATGGTGAGCGTCGCGAGAACGCCCAAGGCCACATTCGCGAGACCCATGGTTCCCCATCTCCGAGGCCTGGAAACTCCAGTCTAGAGCCGCACATCGCTCTCGTCTCCACCGAGTACGTATTTCAGGTCGTAGAGCACATGCGGATCGTGACCGAAGGCGCGGATGCCGCTCGCACCCATCCTGCGGAAGCGGTCATGGGCGACGGCGAGGATGATACCGTCGTAGGCGCTCGGGGCCGGTTCGGCGATCGGCGAGAGGCCGTATTCCTGCCGCGCCGCGT
>PHEG01000525.1 GCA_002842835.1 Alphaproteobacteria bacterium HGW-Alphaproteobacteria-2
CGATCGACGTTTCGGGGCTCTCGGCGGCCGATGCCGAAGTGGCGCTGAGCGCGCAGGCGGTGCGCTTCGGCGATTTTGCGCTCGGCGCGACCGATATCGTTGCGCGGCTCGAGGGCGGGAGGCTCGCAACCGAGGTCCGCCGTCTCTCGGCCTTCGAGGGGGTGCTCTCCGGTGAAGTGGTAGTGAACGGGCGCTCGGGTCTCTCCGTGGGTGGGGATCTGGCGGCGACGGGGATGCAGTTGCAGCCCATGCTCGCGGCACTGGCCGACTACGACCGGCTGCTCGGCCCTCTGGAGGCGCGGGTGAAGTTCCTCGGTGCTGGGTCGAGCGTGGACGCGATCATGAAGAGCCTGTCGGGCGAGGGACGGGTGGACATCGGGCAGGGCGAGTTGCAGGGTTTCGACATCGCGGGGATGCTGCGCAACCTCGATACCGGCTATCGCGGTCCGGGCGCGAAGACGATCTTCCGCGCGATCACCGGCAGCTACACCATCGCCGGGGGGGTGCTGACGAACGAGGATCTGAATTTCGATGCGCCGCTCGTTCCCGCCACCGGGATCGACAAGCGCCGCGAGGAGGTGGAGCAGAAGGCGCGCGAGGCGGTTCAGGGTGAGATTGGCAAGCGGCTGGGTGTCGAGGCCGTGGAAGGCGAGAAGGCGGAGGACACGCTCAAGCGCGGCATCGAGGAGAAGGCGACGGACGCGCTGAAAGGGCTGCTTGGCGGCAAGAAACAGAATTGACCTGCGCGCCCGGCGCGATACCTGCCGGGCAGGGCGATGGCGGAGAAGAAGCGATGAAGGCATGGGTTCTGGCGGCGGTAGTGGCGATTCTGCCCGGCGCGGCGGCGGCAGAGCGCTTCGTGTTCTCGACGCTGGAGGGGGGCGAGATCGCGCTCGACGGCTGGCAGGGCCGCCCGGTTCTGGTGGTCAACACCGCCTCGCTCTGCGGTTTCACGCCGCAATACGCGGGGCTTCAGGCGCTCTACGAGCGCTACCGCGACCGGGGGCTGGTGGTCTTCGCCGTGCCCTCGGACGACTTCAATCAGGAGTTCGGCAGCGCGGCGGAGGTGAAGGAGTTCTGCGAAGTCAACTACGGTCTCGATCTGCCGATGGCAGACATCACCCGCGTGAAGGGGCGCGACGCGCACCCGTTCTACGTCTGGCTGCGCGAGAGCGCGGGTTTCGAGCCGCGCTGGAACTTCAACAAGGTGCTGCTCGACGGCGCGGGTGCGGTGGTGGCCGCCTGGGGCGCTACAACCGATCCCGAGAGCCCGGCGATCACCGCGCGCATCGAGGCGCTGCTGGCGGAGTGAGCCGCGCGCCGGTTTTCATCGGCTCGGAAGTGTTCCGCGGCTCGTCCTACGGGGCGTGGCATCCTCTGCACATCCCGCGCGTGCCCACCGTGACCGATCTGGCCCGCGTGCTGGGCTGGTTCGCGCCCGGGCAGTATCTGGTGGCGCCCCGTGCGCGCGCTGCCGCACTGACGCGGTTTCATACACCGGACTATCTGGCAGCGTTGCAGGAGGCGGAAGCGGCACAGGCGGTCAGCGCCGAGGTGCGCGCGCGCCACCACATCGGCACCCATGCGAATCCGGTGCATCCGCGCGTCTGGCGGCGGCCTGCCACCGCCGCGGGCGGCGCGATGCTGGGCGCGGAGCTGGTGCGCGCGGGCGGCGTTGCCTATGTGCCGGGCGCTGGCACGCACCACGGCCTGCCCGACCGGGCGAACGGCTTCTGCTATCTCAACGACGTGGTGCTGGCGATCATGGTGCTGCGCGAGGCGGGGCTCAGGGTGGCCTATGTCGATCTCGACGCGCATCACTGCGACGGCGTGGCGCTGGCCTTCCACGGCGCGCGCGACGCTGAACCTGCCGGTGCCGCGCGGGCTCAACGACAGCGAGATGGCCGAGATCGCGGCGCAGCTGATCTGGCCCGCAGTGGCGGGCTTCGCGCCCGATGCGCTGGTAGTGCAATGCGGCGCGGACGCGCTGGAGGAAGACCCGCTGTCGCGGCTCGCGCTCTCGAACCGGGCGCTCTGGGACGTGGTGGCTGGGCTCGTGCCGCTCGCGCCAAGGCTGCTGGTGCTGGGCGGCGGAGGCTACAACCCCTGGTCTGTGGCGCGTGCCTGGGCCGGGCTCTGGGCGCTGCTGGCGGGAAGGGATATGCCCGACCGCCTGCCGCCCGAAGCACAGGGCGTGCTGCGCGGGCTCGCCTGGCCGCGGTTGCGGGGCGAGGTGCCGGAGGCATGGATCAGCACGCTGGCGGACATGCCGCGCCCGGGTCCGGTGCGCGCAGAGGTCCGCGACCGGCTGGCGGCGCTCAGCCCTCGTATCCCTCGGCGATGATCAGCAGGCCCTCTGCCACGGGTGCCGCGCGCAGCGCCATGGCGGCCTGATACTCGGGATCGTCGTAGCAGGCGCGCGCGGCCTCGTAGCTGGGGAATTCCAGCACCACGCTGCGCGGGCGCCCCTCGCCCTCGCGGATCTCCTGCGCGCCGCCGCGCACGAGGAAGCGCGCGCCGTAGCGGGCGAAGACCGCCGCATTGGCGGCGCGGTAGCGCGCGTAGCTCTCCGCGTCGTGGACGAGATTGTTGGCGATCCAGTAGCCCTTGGCCATGCGGTCCTCCCTTGCGTGT
>PHEG01000526.1 GCA_002842835.1 Alphaproteobacteria bacterium HGW-Alphaproteobacteria-2
GGCTCGACGCCTGATCCGTCACGCCTGCGTCAATTCTCCGCCCTGCACTGGACCTCGCGGCGCGAGCGGCTATCGTCGCGCGCGGAGCAGTGGCGGAGAATGACATGCAGAAGTTCGGCATCAGCCAGCCCATCCGCCGGGTCGAGGACGTGCGCTTCCTCACCGGCGCCGGGCGCTATCTGGACGATGCCGCGCCCGAAGGTGCGCTGGTGGGCTACTTCATTCGCTCGCCGGTGGCGCATGGCATCCTGCGCGGCCTCGACGCCGAAGCCGCGCGCGCCCTGCCCGGCGTCTCGGCGGTGCTCACTGCCGACGACCTGAAAGCCGCGGGCGTGACCAACCACATCGAGGCGATGCGCGTGAAGAATCGCGACGGCAGCCGCGGCGCGGGCCCGCAGCGCCCGGTGCTGGCCGAGGGGCGTGTGCGCCATCTGGGCGAACCTGTGGCGCTGGTTCTGGCCGAAACGCTGGCGCAGGCGCGCGACGCGGCCGAGGCGATAGACCTCGACATCGAGGAACTGCCGGTAAAGACCGATCTTGCCCCCGGCGGGCCGGAACTGCACGAGGGCGTGCCAGGCAACCTCGCCTATGACTGGGCCTATGGCGATGCGGAGCGGGTGGCGGCGCTCTTCGAAGGTGCCGCGCATGTGGTGCGCCTCGAAGTGGGCGACCAGCGCGTCGCGCCCGTCTCGCTCGAGCCGCGCGGTTGTTTCGCGGAATGGCGCGACGAACGGCTGCATCTCACCTTCTCGGGCCAGGGTGTGTGGGGCGTGAAGGCCGCCCTCTCGAAGGTCCTGGGCCTCACCCCGGAAGCCGTGCATGTGTCGATCCCCGATGTGGGCGGCGGCTTCGGCATGAAGGTGCATCCCTACCCCGAATATTTCGCCGTTGCCGCCGCGGCGCGGGCCGTGGGACGGGCGGTACGCTGGGTCTCCGACCGCAGCGAGGCGATGCTCTCCGACACCGCGGGGCGCGATCTGGTCTCGCTGGCGGAGGCCGCCTTCGATGCCGATCTGCGCCTCGTTGCCTACCGGGTGGCAAGCCGATCGAATCTCGGCGCCTACAACTCGAACTTCGGGCAGAACATCCAGTCGGAGTTGTCGCTCAAGGTGCTGACCGGCGCCTATGCGGTCAGGGACGTGCATTTCGCCGTGCAGGGCCTCTACACCAACACCGCGCCGGTGGACGCCTACCGCGGCGCCGGGCGACCCGAGATCATCTATGTTCTGGAGCGGTTGATGGACCGCGCCGCGCGCGAGCTGGGGGTGAGCCCCTTCGACCTTCGGCGGCGCAACTTCATC
>PHEG01000527.1:0-1940 GCA_002842835.1 Alphaproteobacteria bacterium HGW-Alphaproteobacteria-2
GCAATCAGACTGGCCGCGTCCAGCGCCGCGAGCACCGTCACGCCTGCGATGGCGCCCAGCAGCACGGTCTGGATCGCGCCGCGATCGAGCTTGGAAAACCACCCGGCCACTGGTGCCGGGCGCGGCCGTATGGCTTCGGATTGCAGAAGGTCTTCCGGCATCTTGTATGGCAGCCTTCTCGAACGGATCGGTTGGCAGGGCATCCCGCACACCGGGCGGCATGCGATCCGTGCCCCCGAAGTCGGCGTTCTCGCCCTTGCCCGGCACCAGGGGGTTGCGGGATGTGGCAGGTGTGCCTGACGAGACCGATGATATTCGGCATATCTGCGAGCCTTGCTGATCCAGGTTAGGGTCACGCGGGCAAGGCGCGGCGAGGATGGCCTTCAGGGTGCCGTCCGGCGGCCAGAGCCTGCGGTCCATGCGCGGCACCGCCTCCCCGGGAGAAGGAATTCGAAACATGGACAAGGATCGCATCAAGGGAACCGTCAGGCAGGCCGAGGGCACCGTCAAGGAGCGGGTCGGAAAGCTGACGGGCAACACGTCCCTCGAGGTCGAAGGCAAGATCGAGCAGGCCGCAGGGACGCTTCAGAAGTCGTTCGGCAAGGCAAAGGACGCCCTGCGCAAGGGCTGATGCCGAGGCCGCCAAAACGTGGCGAAAGGTTGAGCCAATGGAAAAGAACAAGAAGAAGGCCGGGGCTGGAACGCCAAAGGGCGCGAAGGTGTTGAGCGACTACAAATCCCGCGAGGCCGAAGGCAAGTCCACTCCGACCGACGCGAAGTTTCAGAAGGCATTCGGCAAGGCAAAGGATGTGTCCCGAAAGGGTTGATGCCCATGCCGTAGGATCCCGTCGCGAAGTCCTTCCCCCTTCGCGGCGGGGTCAGCATCTATTGTTCCGCTGAAAGGATCTCGCCATGCTCGGAACCATCCTGATCGTCATTCTCGTGCTGATGCTTGTGGGCGTGATGCCCACCTGGGGGCACAGCCGGTCCTGGGGCTACGGACCCAGCGGCACGCTCGGCATCATCCTGGTGATCCTGATCGTCCTGGTGCTGACAGGGCGCCTGTGACGGGCTCACCGTAGCTCCCGCCGAAACTGCCGGATCCGGGGGAACCGGCCTCGTCTCCTCTGATGCCGATGCCTTCAGCGGTGGCGTACGGAATTGCCGCCGGCAAGGATGCCGTTGATCAGCGCGGCCACGGCGCCATGCAATGCATCCTTTTCGCTCGACGGCGCGAATTCATGCGCCGCGGCCGCATCCCTGAGAACCCCGACGATCTCCCTTTCGGGCAGAATCTTGGATCGACCGGAGCATCTCGTGATCATAGGCGCAATCTGCTAGCGTAAACTGATGCAGAGCAGTTTGACGCGCCTCTCTCCCGGCTATGTGCATCCGCAATTGGACAGCTGCCGATCCTGATTGGTACAATATGACATGCCGACCCAGCTAAGCGCGCTGACACGAAAGCTCTCGGCCTTCGTCGCCCTGTCGGAGGTCGACCTGGCGACGCTGGCGCGCCTGGACCGGCGCCGCCGCAGCTTTCTGCCGGGACACGAGATGATCCATGAGGGACAGTCGAACGCATCGGCCTTCGTCCTCGCCCAGGGCTGGGCCTGTTCGTACAAGCGGCTGCCCGACGGCGAGCGGCAGATCGTCGACTTCCAGATCCCGGGCGACTTTCTGGGCGTGCGCAGCATTCTGTTCCGCACCTCGGACCACACTGTCGAGGCCGTGACCCGTATCGAGGCCTCCGAATTGGTTTCATCCGATCTTCTGGGGGTGTTCACGGATGCGCCGCGCCTGGCCACCGCCGTTCTCTGGGCCGCGTCGCGCGACGAGGCCATGGTGGTCGAGCGCCTGGTCGATCTTGGCCGACGCACGGCCGAGGAACGCATGGCGCATTTCCTGCTGGAGATCGGGGCGCGGCTCCGGCTGGTGGG
>PHEG01000527.1:1980-2724 GCA_002842835.1 Alphaproteobacteria bacterium HGW-Alphaproteobacteria-2
CGGATCCGCCGCGGGGAGGTTTCGTCTCGGGGCGGTTACACCAGCGCCTGGGTCGCGGCGTTCAGTTCGCGGTGGCACTCGCCGTCGTTCTTCGCGGTCTGCGCCTTTTCAGCCGCATGGTAGTGCTTGAGCGCTGCATCCTTCTTGGGTCCGGCCTGTGCGCTGTCGCAGGCGGTCTTGACCGATTTCATCTTCTCGGCGGTGTTCGGAACGGGAGATTTCGCTTCCATGGGCGTGTTCCTTTGAGGGCCTGCCCGAATTGACGAGGCTTCCCCTCCGGGCCCGTGACGGCTTGCGGAAGGAAAGCCTCGTCGCCACTCGTTACAGGCAACTAACGGCGGGATCTGGTGCCGTCTCGAGGACCATGTCAGCATGCGGCCGAGGCGGGACTGATGCAGGTTGGCGCCGCAGAAAATAATTTGAGCGGCGTATCTTTCGTCCCGGCATGAACGGTACGGGCGCGGGGTTGACCCCGGCCCGTCCTGTCGCAGCGGCAGGCCGCATATCTCGGTTGGTCGGGGTGATCACGATCTCGACCCTGCGGTTCTGTGCCCGCCCGCTGGCGCTCGCATTCGACGTGATCGGCTCGTTGATCCGATCACATTCGGGTCCGTTGCGGAGCAGAAGATCGATCCCCGACGACCGGGCACTGCCGGGAAACCTCGCCACAGGACGGGCCGTCCTTCGCCGGTCCTTGGCACACACCGCCGCCGGTCCTTGCACACACCGCGCGGAACTCGGGCC
>PHEG01000528.1 GCA_002842835.1 Alphaproteobacteria bacterium HGW-Alphaproteobacteria-2
CCCCCTGCCGCCCTACAGCCCCGGCGCCCATGTCGAGGTGCATCTGCCCGGCGGCGGCACGCGGCCCTATTCGCTGATCGACTTCGCGGGCGACTGCGCTGCCCCTGCCGCCTATCGCCTCGCCACAAGGCTGGAAGAGGAGAGCCGCGGCGGCTCGGCCTACATGCATGCGCTCCGGCTCGGCGATGCCGTCACCGTCCGCGCCCCGAAGAACGACTTCCACCTGTCGGGCGACACCGCCCCGGCGATCCTGCTCGCGGGCGGCATCGGCATCACGCCTCTTGTCTCGATGGCCACGGCGCGCCAGCGCGCCGGGCTGCCCTACCGGCTGCATTACGCCGTGCGCAACGCGGGCGCCGCCGCCTTCGCGGGCGAACTCGCCGCGCAGCACGGTGCCGCCTTCCACCTGCACCGAGACGACGATGCCTCAAAGCTCGACCTGCCCGCGCTGCTCGCCGGCCTGCCCGCGGGCGCACATCTCTATGTCTGCGGCCCGCGCGGCATGATCGAAGCGGCGCGCGAGGGCGCGCTGGCCGCCGGGCTGCCGCACGAGCGCATCCATTTCGAACTCTTCGCGCAGCACGAGGCCCAGGCGGGCGACGCGCCCTTCGAGGTGGAAGTGGCCTCCACCGGCCAGGTCTTCACGATCCCGCCCGGCAAGAGCATCATCGAGGTGCTGGAGGCCGAAGGCATGGATCTGATCTACGACTGCCAGCGCGGCGATTGCGGAATCTGCCAGACGACCGTTCTGGCGGGCGAGCCCGACCACCGCGACGTGGTTCTGTCCGAGGCCGAGCGCGCCTCGGGCAAGGTCGTGCAAATCTGTGTCAGCCGGGCGAAATCCGCCCGTCTGAAACTCGATCTCTGAGGGAGGGGACGATGTCGCATTACCCCGAAACCGCCGAGGCAATGGCCGCGCTGGTTGCGCCGCATCAGGCGCACCGCGACCTCTACGTCAGCCGACGCGTCTTTGATCTGGAAATGGCGCATCTCTTCGCCAATACATGGATCTACGTCGGCCACGAGAGCCAGACGCCGAAACCGGGCGACTATTACACCACGCAGATCGGCAATCAGCCGGTGATCCAGGTGCGCCATTCGGACGGCGAGATATACGTCCTCTACAACCGCTGCCCGCACAAGGGCACCAAGATCGCCATCGACCGCACCGGCAACACCGGCAAGTTCTTCCGCTGCCCCTATCACGCCTGGTCGTTCAAGACCGATGGCTGCCTCTTGGCCATCCCGCTGAAGAAGGGCTACGAGAACACCGGCTTCGCAGGCAGCGAGAACGCG
>PHEG01000529.1 GCA_002842835.1 Alphaproteobacteria bacterium HGW-Alphaproteobacteria-2
TTCTTCATCCAGAAGCTGACCTCGCGCGGCGGATCGAAGACGAACAGCATCCCCGCCATTGCGCCCAGTGAATCGCGGTGCATCAGCCCGCGCGCCTGCTCCTCCGGGGTCTCCGCAAGTTCCACCGCGAAGCGCGCCTCGCCCCAGGCGCCGCGCAGATCCAGCACATCGGTCCGGCAGGCCGCCGCCGCGGGAGCGGTGGCCAGAAGCCCCAGCGCAAGCAGCCCGGCCAGAACGTTCCGGCGCTGGGCCGCCCTGGTCACAGATCGGGCTCCCGGCGGTGGCCATGCTCCCAACTGCGCACTTCCGCAGCCATCATGCCGCGCGGCCCCATGACGACGCGCAGGCAGACCGCCTCGCCTGGTGCCAGATCGGCCAGACCGCAGGCGCGCAACACCTCCATGTGCACGAACACATCCTCGGGCGAGCCGAAGACATTCGCAAATCCGAAGCCCTTGGCCTTGTCGAACCACTTCACCCGTGCGGGCACCAGCGGCACATCCTCACCCACCTGGGGAATGTCGATGCGCGGCCGCTCGGCCTCGCTGCGGGCGGCTTCGGGCGGCGGCTCGACATCGAAGACCTCGACGGCCTGGCGCCCGCGCTCGGTGGACTGGAACGCGATATGCACCCGCGAGCCATCGGCCACCGTGCTCTGCCCGAAGTTGCGCAGCACATTGGCGTGCAACAGGATATCAGGCCCGCCGCCCTCGGCGACGACGAAACCGAATCCCTTGGTCGCGTCGAACCACTTCACCTGCCCCCAAACCGTCTTGCTCTCTGTCAATTCCGGTTTTCCTCTAGTTTTCATCAGCGATGCGGTCATCGTGTCACGCCTCCCACGGCGTTCTGTATGGGTTAAAGCGTTTCGACGTTTCAAGCGTAAAACGTCATGGTAACAAACGCTGACCAGTTTGTGACCAGGCCAATGTCAGGCCCGGAGCGCCGCGCCGGTCACGGGTTGAGACGCTCGACACGCCAGTCGGCATCCAGCCCGTCTCTGTGCCAGCGAAAGCGATCGTGCAGCCTGTGCGCCCCGTCCGCCCAGAATTCGATCTCGACCGGTCGGATGCGTATCCCGCCCCAGAACGGCGGCCGCGGCGGGTTGAGCCCGTGGCGCGCCGTCACCTTCGCCACCTCGGCAATCAAGGCCGCGCGCGAGGCGAGCGGCTGCGACTGGCGCGAGGCCCAGGCTCCGAGGCGGCTCTTCAGCGAGCGGCTGGCGAAATAGGCGTCCGCCTGCGGCCCCTCTTCCCGCTCGGTCAGCCCGCGCACCCGGATCTGGCGCCGCAGG
>PHEG01000530.1 GCA_002842835.1 Alphaproteobacteria bacterium HGW-Alphaproteobacteria-2
GGGCCGGGGTCGCGGCAACCAGCACCGCAGTCGCAAGCAAGAACCTCTTCATTTTTCTCTCCCTGTCATGGCGCCGGCGGTTTGTGCCGCCCGGTCGGTCAAATCCTGCACGATCGCCGCAGCGCCGTCGAGCCACAAGCCGGAACAAAGCCAGGGCGCGGCCTAAATCCATGCATTTGCATGCAGCATCACGCGACCCGCAACATTGTCAACCGGAAAGTAACGGGAAAAATGCGCGCTGCGCCGGCCATGGCCCGGGAAACGGTTGCGATTGCATACAGCTTGTCCGGTTCGGTGCCGCGCAGCCCCAGATCAGCCGAAGCGATTGTCTCGCGGGAACCCCCGTGGGGCCATGCGGCCCGCCGTGGCCCGCTTGGCGAGCCATTCCGAGAGGTCGGTCTCGCTGCGGGTGCGCCCGGCCGGATCGCGCCACGAGAGCCCCTCGGCCAGAGCAATGCCGCGCGCGTCCGAAAGCCCGCCGTCCTTGTACTTCTGCAGCCGCACGCCCTTGGCCCGGCCCATCTCGGGCAGTTCGGCGGCATCGAAGACCAGCAGCTTGCGGTTCTCCCCGACCACCGCGACATGATCCCCCGCAAAGCGGCGGCACACCTGCGCCCGGGTACCCGCACGCAGGTTCAGTACCTGCTTGCCCGCGCGGGTCTGTGCCACGACCTCGTCCTCGGGGGCGAGGAAGCCATCGCCGGCGTCGGAGGCCACCAGGAGCCGCCCGCCGGGGCGGTGGACCAGCAGCGCCACGATCTCGGCCTCGTTCGGCAGGTCGGTCATCAGCCGCACCGGCTCTCCCATGCCGCGCCCGCCGGGCAGGTTGGCGCAGGCCAGCGTATAGGCCCGCCCGTTGGAACCGAAGAGGATCAGCCGGTCGGTGGTCTCGGCATGGATCAGGAAGCGCGGGCCGTCGCCGTCCTTGAACTTGAGCGCCGTGTCGGGCGCCACATGGCCCTTCAGGGCGCGGATCCAGCCCATGGCCGAGCAGATCACCGTGACCGGTTCGCGCTCGATCATCGCCTCCAGCGGCATCTCCGCCGCCGCACCCGCCTCGGCGAAGGATGTGCGCCGCGCGCCGCCCGGGGCGTCGCGGCCGAAGGCCTTGCGCGTGGCGCGCAGTTCGTCGGCGATGCGGCCCCATTGCTGGCGGTCGTCGTCGAGCAGATCCTCGATCTCGGCGCGCTCCTCGATCAGCCGGTCGCGCTCGGCCACAAGCTCGATCTCCTCCAGCCGCCGCAGGCTGCGCAGCCGCATGTTGAGGATCGCCTCGGCCTGCACCTCG
>PHEG01000531.1 GCA_002842835.1 Alphaproteobacteria bacterium HGW-Alphaproteobacteria-2
CGACGGCGGCGGCGAGATCGTGGCCAGCGGCACGCCCGAAGAGGTGGCCGGGGTCGCGCGCAGCCACACCGGGCGCTACCTGAAGGACATCCTTTCCGCACGCCGCGTCGCCGCGGAGTGACGTCCCTCAGCCCGGCGCCGCGTCGAGGGTGGCGAGCCGCGCGAGCGCGCCGCGGTCCGTCAGCCGGATCTGGCCGCGGTCGGTGGCGACCGGCCCGCGGCGGGCGAGGTCGGCGAGGCGTCTGCTGACCACCTCGCGCGCCGTGCCCACGCGGGTGGTCAGGTCCTGTGATGCGTGATCTCGATCGGCGCGCCATCCGGGGCGAGCGCCAGCAACGCCCCCGCGAGCCGCGACTCGATACGCTGGCAGGCCACCCGTTCGAGCAGGTGCATCATCGTCTGCAACCGCGCCGCGAAGGCCGCGAAGACCATCTGGCGGAATGCCGCACTCTCGTCCGTGAGGGCGAGAAACAGCCCGCGCGGCACCTAGAGGGGGGTGAGCGCGTCGAGCCGTGTCCGCGCCGCGGGCTCCAGCCCGGCCAGTCGCGGGGCGCGCGCTCCAGCCCATCTCTCAGCCGCGCCCGCGCTTCTCGAAGTGCGGCAGCAGGGCGGAGAAGTCGCGCCCGCGCCCGTCCTCGGCTTCGACGAAGCTGGCGTAAAGCTCGGTCGCGCGCAGGCCCATGGGGGTATCGGCATCCACCGCCTCGGCGGCCTGCTGCGACAGCCGCAGGTCCTTCAGCATCAGTTCCGCGGCGAAGCCAGGGCGGTAGTCGTTGTCGGCGGGCGATTTCGGCCCCACGCCGGGCGCGGGGCAGTAGGCGTTCATCGACCAGGAATAGCCCGAGGAGGTGGAGACCACGTCGAACATCGCCTGCCGGTCGAGGCCGAGCCTGTCGGCCAGAGCGAAGGCCTCGCAGGTCACCGCCATGGTGGCGCCGAGGATCATGTTGTTGCAGATCTTCGCGGCCTGCCCGTTGCCCGGGGGGCCGCAGTGCACCGCCTTCTGGCCCATCACCTCGAAGAGCGGCCCGGCCGTCTCGAAGGCGGCCCTGTCGCCGCCCACCATGAAGGTGAGCGTGCCCGCCGTTGCCCCGCCGACGCCGCCCGAGACCGGCGCGTCGAGCGCGCCGAGCCCTGCCGCATGTGCGTCTGCCGCCACGGCGCGGGCGCTCTCCACATCGACGGTCGAGCAGTCGAGCAGCACCGCGCCCCGCGCCATCGCCGGGATGACCTCGGCGGCGACGCTGCGCAGGATGTCGCCGTTGGGCAGCATGGTGATCACCACCTCGGCGCGCCCATGTTGCCGAGGCCGATGAATGCGATCTTCATGTCGTCTCCTCCCAGGTCAGTTCTTCCGCCCCCAGCGGCATCAGCATGGCCGAGACCTGTGCGGCGGGAATGTCCTCGGCGCTGGCGTGGCGCCAGCGCGGGTTGCGGTCCTTGTCGATGATCGCCGCGCGGATGCCTTCGAGGAAGTCGCCGTGTTCCATCGCTCGGAAGGTGTAGCGGTATTCCTGCGCCAGGGCTCGCCGGATGTTGTCATGCGCGCGGTTGCGATGGATCGTCTCGACCGTGCAGGCCATCGACAGCGGCGATTGCCGGGCGAGGCTTTCCAGTGTCTCGGCGGCGAAGGGGGTGCCTGCATGTTTCAGCGCGCGCAGGATGTCGCCCATCGTCTCGCCCGCGAAATGCGCGTCGATCTCCGGGCGCAGGGCGGCGAGGCGGGCCCCGGGCGGCGATGTGGCGGCGGCGTCGATCAGGCTCCAGTCGCCGCTCGCCTCCAGCCGGGCGATCAGGCCGGGCCAGTCCTCCTCGGGGATGTGGTAGTCGGCGAAGCCCGCGAGGATCGCATCGCCCGGCCCCATGCGGAAGCCCGTGGTGCCGAGGTATTCGCCGAGCCGCCCCGGCGCGCGCGCGAGGATCAGCGAGCCGCCCACGTCCGGCACGAGGCCGATGCCGCATTCGGGC
>PHEG01000532.1 GCA_002842835.1 Alphaproteobacteria bacterium HGW-Alphaproteobacteria-2
CCGCCTCGGGCCCCGCCGCCTCGGCCCAGAGCTTCAGGCGGGCAAGTGCTGTCTCGGCCTCCGCGCGCGTGGGCAGCGGCTGGGCTTCGCCCGGCTTGGGGGTGCGGATGTTCATGGCTCTCACCTGTAGCAGCGTGTCCGGCCTGCGTAACTTGGACCGCCTGTGCCGGATGTCCAGAACTTCCGCGCCACATTCTGCGTGGAAAGCAGATCAGACGGCGGCCAGCGCGCGGTCGATGTCGGCGATCAGATCGGCGGTACCCTCCAGCCCGACCGAGAGCCGCACCAGCCCGTCGGTGATGCCAAGCGCCGCGCGCGCCTCCGGCGGAAGGCGCGAATGGGTGGTCGTGGCCGGGTGCGTGGCGATGGATTTCGCGTCGCCGAGGTTGTTCGAAATCAGGATGATCTGAAGCGCGTCGAGAAAGCGGAATGTCGCTTCCTTGTCGCGTCCCAGATCGAAGCTCACCAGCGTGCCGCCCGCCTGCATCTGGCGGCGCGCAACTTCCTGCTGCGGGTGCGAAGGAAGGAAGGGAAAGATCACCCGTGCGAGATCGCCGCGCGCAGCCAGATGATCGGCGATGGCAGCGGCACTCGCCGCCTGCGCACGCACCCGCAGATCGAGCGTCTCCATCCCCTTCAGCATCACCCAGGCGGTGAAGGGGCTCATCGCGCCGCCGGTGTGCTTGAGGAACGGCTCGAGTGTGCCGCGAATGAAGTCGCGGTTGCCCAGCACCACGCCGCCGAGGCAGCGGCCCTGCCCGTCGATGTGCTTGGTGGCGGAGTAGATCACCACATCCGCCCCAAGCGCCAGCGAGCGTTGCAGCACCGGCGTGGCAAACACGTTGTCGGCGATCACCAGCGCGCCCGCCGCATGGGCAATCTCCGCCACCGCGGCGATGTCGATCACCTCGAGCGCGGGGTTCGACAGGGACTCGAAGAATACTGCCTTGGTGCCCGACCGGATCGCGGCGCGCCACTGGGCAAGGTCGGTGCCGAGCATCGAGAAGAGCGCGGCATGCACCGCCGCCATGCCGCTTGCAGTGGCGAAGGCATCCTCGGCACCTTCCAGCGCCGCGATGCGCTCCTCGAACATCGCCACGGTGGGGTTGCCGTAGCGGGCATAGACGAATTCGTCGGGCCCGGCCTCCTTGAAGCGCGCCTCGGCCTGCGCGGCACTGTCGTAGGCGAACCCCTGGGTGAGGAAGATCGCCTCGGACATCTCGCCATACTGGCTGCGCCGCGTCCCCGCGTGGACGAGTTTCGTGCGTTCAGACCAGTCGTGCATCCCTGCCTCCCGGGGGCATGCCCCCAAAGAAAAACCCCCGTCGCCGCAGAGCGTCGGGGGTGGTTCACGCCTCGACCTCTTTAGCGGCATGTTTAACGTGGCCCGCAATCAGGTAACAAATCGCCACGAGCGGACCGGTTACGCCGGTTCGGCGCGGCGGTCAACCCGCGCATTGAGGCGCGCGACGCGGCGCGCTAGACAGGGGCATGTTCGAAAGGCTCCTCGGGCTGCTTGCCCGCCCCGACACCGCCCCCCTGCACGCCGCCGACGCGCGGCTGGCGCTTGCCGCGCTGATGGTGCGGCTTGCGCGCAGCGACAGCGATTACGCAGCAGTGGAGCGCGCCACCATCGAGGCAGCACTCGCGAAGCACCACGGGCTCGACGCCACCGCAGCGCGCTCCCTGCTTGCCGAGGCCGAGGCGCTGGAGGCCGAGGCGCCCGATACCGTGCGCTTCACCCGCGCGATCAAGGATCATGTGCCGCACGAGGCACGCGCGGACGTGATCGAGGCGCTCTGGTCGGTCGTCCTCGCCGACGGGCGGCGCGACGACGAAGAGAACGCGCAGATGCGCCTCATGGCCAGCCTGCTGGGCGTGAGCGACCGTGACAGCGCGCTCGCCCGCCAGCGCGCCACCCGGTCGGGCTGAAGCAGCGATCTGCCGCCGCGCCACCACTGCAGCGCGCCGATTCGACGTTGCAATGCAGCGCCTTTTGCGCCCTACTCCGGGGCCGGGAAAAGAAGAGTGATACGGTGCTAGCCCCTTCCGAGCCGCCGGTGATCGAGATCCGCG
>PHEG01000533.1 GCA_002842835.1 Alphaproteobacteria bacterium HGW-Alphaproteobacteria-2
GGACTGCATCGCGGCGAGCGCCGTGGCGTCGATCAGGTGCCGCGTCTCGGCCCCGCCCGGCACCGCGACGACCACGAAATCGGCTGCCGCCATCACCTCTGCCAGGCTGCCCAACTGCCGCGCAGGCACGCCTGGGTCGGCCACGGCGGAGCGGTTGTGGAACACCACCTCCATGCCCAGCCCGAAATGGCAGCGCCGGGCGATGGCGCGCCCGATGCGGCCCATGCCAACGATGCCCAGCCGCTTGCCCGAGACATGCGTGCCGAGAAGCTGCACCGGGTGCCAGCCCTCCCAGCGGCCCGCGCGCACCAGCCGCTCGCCCTCGCCCGCACGCCGCGCCACCATCAGGACCAGCATCAGCGCGATGTCGGCAGTGGCCTCGGTGACTGCACCAGGCGTATTGCTGACGGCGAGCCCCGCGGCCTTCGCGGCGGCGATGTCGATGTGGTTCGTGCCGACCCCGAAATTGGCCAGCACCCGGCAGCGCGGCGCGGCCCCCGCCTGCGCGAAGGTCGCCGCCCCGAAGGCATCGCCGATGGTGCAGAGGATGGCGTCGTAGTCAGCCAGCGCCGCCACCGCCTCGTCCTCGGGCAAAGGCGCGGTGCTCTCGCGCTGGGTGACGTCGAAACGCTCGCGTGCCGCGGCGGCGACACGCTCGGGCAGGTAGCGGGTGATCAGCAGTTTCTGCATCAGTAGAGCCTTCCTCCGATGGGAACATCCATGTCCGGGGCAACGAGCACCACCTCGCCCGCTGCATCCGGCACGCCCAGCACCAGCACCTCCGACAGGAACGGGCCGATCTGGCGCGGCGGAAAGTTCACCACCGCCAACACCTGCCGCCCGACGAGATCTTCAGGCGCGTAATGCACGGTGATCTGGGCAGAACTCTTGCGCTCGCCGATCTCCGGCCCGAAGTCGATCCAGAGCTTGATCGCGGGCTTGCGCGCCTCGGGAAAGGGCTCGGCACGCAGGATTCGTCCGACGCGGACATCCACCCTGAGGAAATCGTCGAAGGCGATGTGGCTCATCGCGCCAGTTCCCGTGCGCGGTCGGTAGCGGCGCGCACGGCCCGCGCCATCAGCGGGCGCAGCCCCGTTGCCGGGTCCATCAGAACCTCGAGCGCGGCGGCGGTGGTGCCCGCGGGCGAGGTGACATCCTTGCGCAGCTTCTCGGGACTCTCGCCGGTGCGCTCGGCCAGATCGCCCGCCCCGGCCACCGTCGCCCGGGCGAGCCGCAGCGCAAGATCGGGCGACAGCCCGACGGCGGTGCCTGCGTCGGCCAGC
>PHEG01000534.1 GCA_002842835.1 Alphaproteobacteria bacterium HGW-Alphaproteobacteria-2
CTCGGTGGGACTGGTGGTGGACGACGCCATCGTGGTGGTGGAAAACGTCGAACGCCACCTCAGCCAGGGCAAGTCGCCGCTGGAGGCGGCCCTGCAAGGAGCCCGCGAGCTGGTGGGGCCGATCATCGCCATGACCATCACCCTGGCCGCGGTCTATGCGCCCATCGGCTTCCAGGGCGGGCTGACCGGCTCGCTTTTCCGGGAATTCGCCTTCACCCTGGCCGGAACGGTGACCATCTCCGGAGTGGTGGCCCTGACCCTGTCGCCGATGATGTCGGCCAAGCTGCTCAAGCCGGGGCTTGAAGAGCGCGGCCTGGCAGGCAGGATTGCCCGCGGCTTTGCCCGGTTGCGGGGAGCCTATGGCGGCTGGCTTGACGCCACCCTCGCCGCCCGACCCGCGGTCTATACGGTCTGGCTCGTCATCAGCCTGCTCAGCATCCCCATGTTCACCATGTCGGCCAAGGAACTGGCTCCCAACGAGGACCAGGGGGTCATCTTCGGCATCGTGGACGCGGCGGCCAACTCCACCCTGGATCAGACCAGCGGTTTTACCGCCGCCGCCAACAAGGTCTTTCTCTCCATCCCGGAAACACAATTCACCTTCCAGTCCACCCAGCCCACTGCCGGGTTCAGCGGCATGGTCACCAAGCCCTGGGACGAACGGCAGCGTTCGGTGTTTGCGATCATGCCCGAGGTGCAGCAGAAGCTCCAGGCTCTGCCCGGCATCCGGATCTTCCCGGTGTTGCCGCCCGCACTCCCGGGCGGCGGCCAGTTTCCGGTGGAATTCATCCTGGCCTCCACGGCGGAAACCCCACGGATCCTGGAATTCGCCCAGCAGATCCAGCAAAAAGCCATGCACGACAAGGTGGCGGATCTCGGCCTCAACCTGCAGCAGGTGGGCGCGGATCTCGGCGCCATGGTGGGCGGCAACTTCGTCAACCGCTTCGACATCGCCGGCCGCAGCTACAAGGTCATCCCCCAGATCGCCCGGATCGACCGCCTCAACCCGGAACAGCTCCAGAATATCCACATCACCGGGCCAAACGGCCAACTGGTGCCGCTTTCCACGGTGGCCACCATCCAAAACTCCACGGTGCCCCGCTCCCTGAACCGCTTCCAGCAACTGAACGCGGTCACGATCAGCGGCGTTGCCATCCGCCCCCTGGACGAGGCGTTGCGCTACCTGGAAGACGAGGCCGCCAAGATCCTGCCCCAGGGGTATGTCCTTGACTACACCGGCGAGTCCCGCCAGTTGCGCAGCGAAGGCAACAAGTTCCTGCCCGCCTTCGCTCTGGCCGTGGTCCTGATCTTCCTGGTCCTGGCCGCCCAGTTCAACAGCTTCCGCGACCCCTTTGTCATCCTGGCCGGCTCGGTGCCCCTGGCCATGTTCGGCCCAACACCCCTTTCTGGACCAACGGCTGGACCACCACCCTCAACATCTATTCCCAGGTTGGGCTGGTGACCCTGATCGGCCTGGTGGCAAAAAACGGCATCCTCATCGTCGAATTCGCCAACACCCTCCAGGAAAAAGGACACGCCAAGCTGGCCGCCATCCGGGAAGCGGCCATGACCCGGTTGCGCCCCATCCTCATGACCAGCACCGCCACGGTGGCGGGCCACTTCACCCTGACCCTGGTGACCGGCGCCGGAGCCGCGGCCAGGAATTCCATCGGCCTGGTGCTGGTGGGCGGCATGGCCGTGGGCACCCTGTTCACCCTCTTTGTGGTGCCCTCCATCTACATGCTGGTGGCCCGCGACCATGGCCAGGACCGGCGGCCGGAAACCAATCCCGCCGAAGCGGAGGCTGCCCGCCCATGAATGTGACTGATCACAGGATATCGGAGTTGTGGGATGCCCTCGGCTCCCTGCCGGAACAGGAAATGGCCCATGTGGTCACTCGGCTTTTTTCCCTGTACGAGGCCCGGCTCCGCCAGAATCCGGGCGACGCGGAGGCCCTGCATTTTTTCAGCAACCTCAACCGTGCCGTTACTGAGACCTGCCAATGCAACAGCAACAGACGATAACCCGGCGCAGGCGATCACCTTCCGCCGCGATCAGCGCCTCGCTCCTGCTCCTTTTTTGCCTTGTGTGCGCCAGGCCAAGCTCGGCGAAGGACGTCGATGCGATGTGCATGGTGCAGGAGCACAATGCTCTGCGCGCCGAGATCGGCGCCCCGGAATTGCGCTGGTCCAAAGCCCTTGCCCGGCAGGCAGCAACCTGGGCCGCCACCCTCAAAAAATCAGGCTGCGCCATGCGGCATAGCCGTGGCAGGCTGGGAGAAAACCTCTACTGGGCCAGCGCCCGGATGACAACGGCCAAAAACAAGACCAGGCGCGCCCCGCAGGCCATCACCGAAAAAGACGTGGCCGCCGCCTGGGCCAGCGAAAAAGCATGGTACTCCCGGGCCACCAACTCCTGCAACGCGCCCCCCGGAAAGAGCTGCGGCCATTACACCCAGATGGTCTGGGCAAAAACCAAGGAAATCGGTTGCGCCAAAGCGGTCTGCGATGACAACTCGCAGATCTGGGTGTGCAA
>PHEG01000535.1 GCA_002842835.1 Alphaproteobacteria bacterium HGW-Alphaproteobacteria-2
GCATATCGTTCCTGCGGCAGAGGCGAGTACCGCGCGGCCCAACGAGGCGCAACTGCTGCCCGGAGATGGGGCTCCCGTCTACGCGCTGCGGCCCGCGGAGCTGGCCGCGCGGCTCGATGCGCTGGCGCTGGCCGAGCCGCGCACCGAACGGCTGGCGGGGCACCCGGATGACGGGTTCACGACCTATGTGCAGCGCACGCCCGTCTGGAGGTTTCCCGATGTGATCTCGGTGCACGTTCTGCCCCATGGCGAGGGCGCGACGCTCGCCATCTGGTCGCGTGCGCGCTACGGCTATTCAGACTGGGGCGTGAACGCTGCGCGCCTGGCCCGCTGGCTGGAAGCGCTGAAGCCGTTCCAGCAGCCCTGACGAGGCACATCCGCGCCCGGTATCGCGCCAGATCGGCACGTTGAGCGACATGTCGCAGAGTGCCATGTAGGCGCGCCCGCCGACCACGAGGCAGGTCTGCTGCCCCAACTCCACCCGCGCGCCCGCGCTGTCGGTGCAGTAGCAATCGATCGTGCGTCCGCCCGGCGTGATGACATCGGCGGCGAGCGGCGCGGGCAGCAATGCGAACAGAAGGGCCAGGCGCTTCATGCGCCCAGCCTAGCACGGGCCGTTCCGGCTGTTGAGCCGCCTTGACGGGCCTGTGCCGATCGGTGAAACCCCGCCCATGATACCGGTGGAGAGACTGGCGCAGATCCGCGAACGCCTTGCCTTCGTCGAGGCGCGCCTTGCCGCGGGCGCGGCGGGTGCGGACATCGCCGCGCTGGGGCGCGAACATGCCGAACTCGCGCCCGTGGTGGCGCAGATCGACGCCTTCGAGGCCCTGCGCCGTGAACTTGCAGAGACCGAGGCGATGCTGCGCGAGCCCGAGATGCGTGCACTGGCCGAAGAGGAACTGCCCGGGCTGCGCGCGCGCCTCGCCGAGGCGGAGGCGGCGCTCGCGCGCGCGCTCGTGCCGCGCGATGCCGCCGATGACCGCTCGGCCATCCTCGAGATCCGCGCCGGGACCGGGGGCGAGGAGGCGGCGCTCTTTGCCGCCGACCTCTTGCGCATGTATCAGCGTTATGCCGAGGCGAAGGGCTGGCGGGTGGAGCTGATCTCGGAGGCGCCGACCGAGCTTGGCGGCTACCGCGAGGTTGTCGCGGCAGTTCGCGGGCCGGGCGTCTTCGCACGGCTGAAGTGGGAATCGGGCACCCACCGCGTGCAGCGCGTGCCGCAGACCGAGGCGGGCGGGCGCATCCACACTTCGGCCGCGACCGTCGCGGTGCTG
>PHEG01000536.1 GCA_002842835.1 Alphaproteobacteria bacterium HGW-Alphaproteobacteria-2
GGCAGCGCGACGCCGTCCTGCGGGCCGACGGCGAGCACGCCCGCCACCACCGGCAGCGCGCCGGGCTCCTGCGCCGCGGCGGGCGCGAGGCAGAGCAGGGCGGCGGCAAGGGCACCGCCCCATCGGGCGGCGCGGGAGGCGGCAGGCTGCATCGCTCTATCTCCGGCCTGCCGCCAGCTTCGCCTCTTCCCCGCGCCTGGTCAAATGCGCGGGCGGCAAAGGCCGACGGGCCGCACATTCCCGATGTGCGGCCCGCCGGATCCGGCAAGGAAAGGGTGGCTCAGCCGTGGCGCCGTCTGCGGCGCATGGCGGCCAGCCCGCCGATCCCCGCCAGAAGCATCCAGCCGGCGGCGGGCAGCGGGATCGGCGAGGGGCCGCCGGGATCGATGATCTGGCCGCGCAGGCCGAAGCGGATGTTGTCGATGGCGAAACCGGCAGGCTCGGCCCCCACGAGGTCGAGGAACACCCCGGCGATATCGGCGTTCGCCGACACGAGGCCGAGGAACTCGATGCCGAGGCCGAGGTTCGACACGGTGCCGAGCAGGGTTCCGTCACGGGCGAAGGCGGTGATGCCGGTCGAGCCGACGGCATCACCGGGGAGGTCGGGTTCGCGCCATCCGGGGAGATGAACGTGTCGGGCGCGGCCGCATCGAGGGTCAGCGGCCCGGTCGGGCTGCCGACGACGCAGCCCGTTGCCGCCGCGCCGGGGCAATCCACCCCCGGCGTCGCGCTCAGCGACTGGCCGACGAACCATCCGTCGAAGGTCACCGTCGGGCTGCCCGCCCCGCCGCCGTAATCGGTGGGCGCATAGGTCGGGTTGACCGTGCCCACGGCGAACTCGCTGAAGGTGATCAGCCCGGCACCGGCCAGGAAGTCGCTCTCGCTCACGCGCACCACCGCCGCCGAGGCTGAACTCGCCAGCGACGCCGCCACGACGAGGGCCGCGACCGCCGCCCGCTTCTGCATCACACATCTCCATGCCGGTTGCACATCGATCCGGGGCGGATGGCAGACGCAGGCCAGCACCTCGATCACGGAATACTCACGATTCTGTTATCATATTTTACCGGCTGCCGGAACATGATTCCGACTCAATCCTGCCGCCTTTTTGCCGCAGTCCGGGCCGGCGGGGTGCAGGGAAAAAGATTTTCCCATCCGTTCTTCATCATTGTTTCACATTTGGAAAACGTTTGCGCCCGCCGCGCCTCCCGCACAGCCCCCTGCAAAACAAAATTGCGCGAGGGGCCCCTGCCGGGTATCCTGCCTGCCGGGGGTTCTGGTGAGGTCTGATGCGATGGCGCGATACCGGTCTGTTTCCCCCCTGTCCCTTCTCGCGGCGGCCCTGCTTCTGGCCGCCTCCCCCGCGGCGGCGGCCAGCCTGACCTTCGACGGCGTGCCCGAAGGCGGCGGTGCCAACTGCTTCGGCGGCGGCCCCGAGAGCGTCGCCGAGGGCGGCTTCACGATCTCGAACTGCCCCGGCTACTGGATCGCGCCGGGCAACATCCATCTCAACGACGGCGGCTCGGCCTTCAGCGGCTCGGTCGAATTCTCCGCGCCCGTCCCCTTCCGCGCGGAGAGCGTGACGATCCTGGGCTTCGGCTCGGCCTTCACGGACCAGGAGACCCGGGAGCCGGTCGCCTACGAGAACGTCCTCTTCGAGGGCTTCCGCGACGGCGCGCTGGTGGCGCGCCAGGGCCACTCCACCGGGCTGCTGGCGAAGAGCGTCGAGACGGTGCTCTTCGGGCCGGAATTCGCCGCGCTCGACCTGCTGCGCATCAGCCAGGTGCTGCCGGGGGCGGAGGATCTCGCCCGCTACCCGGATGCCTATTGCGCCGACCGCCCCTGCGCCCAGATCAGCCTGCTCGACATCCGCCTGTCGCCGGTGCCGCTGCCCGCGGGCCTGCCGCTTCTCGCCGCCGCGCTGGCGGCCTTCGGGCTGCTCGCCCGGCGGCGGCGCACGGGCTGAGGCCGCCGGGCCCTCAGCTTCCGGAAATGCCGCCCCCTGCCGCCCCCGCGCCCGAGCGCCCGCCGGGCAGGTGGCGGTAGAGCGTGGCGGGCGAGACCCCCAGCCGCCGGGCGACCTCGGCCACGGTGATCGCCGGGTCGCGCAGCAGCGCG
>PHEG01000537.1 GCA_002842835.1 Alphaproteobacteria bacterium HGW-Alphaproteobacteria-2
GAGCACGCGGGCGGCCATTGACGCCCTCTCATGCGCGGCCCAATCTGCCGCCCATGTCCCTGCTGCGCCGCCTTTCCGCCGCCCCGATCCCCCACGACGCGGAGACTGCGGCGGAGGTGGCCGGGCTATATCCCGGCGCGCCTTCGGAGATGGCGGAACTCATCCGCGGCACGGCGGGGTCGAGCCCCTATCTGGCCACGCTCCTGCGCCGCGAGTCCGCTTGGTTGCCCTCGGTCTGGGGCGAGGATCCGGGCGCGGTCCTCGACGTGCTGATCGCGGCGCAGCCAGAGGGCGATGCTGTTGCATTGCACGCTGCGCTCAGGGTGGCGAAGCGGCGCATGGCGCTTCTGGTCGCGCTGGCCGACCTGGGCGGGGTCTGGCCGCTGATGGAGGTGACGGGTGCGTTGACCCGCTTCGCCGATGCCGCCACTGGGCTCGCATTGCGTGCCGCGCTGGGGGCGGAGTTGCGGCGCGGGCGGCTGCCCGGGCTCGCGGAGGAGGACATCGCCACCGCGGGCGGGATGGTGGCGCTGGCCATGGGCAAGATGGGGGCGCACGAACTCAACTATTCCTCCGACATCGACCTCATCTGCCTCTTCGACGAGAGCCGCCACGACCCGGCTGATTTCGACGAACTGCGTGCCGGGTTCATCCGCGCCACTCGGCGGATGTGCGCGCTTCTGTCGGACGTCACCGGCGAGGGCTATGTCTTCCGCACCGATTTGCGCCTGCGACCCGACCCGGCAGTGACGCCCGTCTGCCTGTCGATGGAGGCCGCCGAACGCTATTACGAGAGCGTGGGCCGCGCCTGGGAGCGCGCGGCCTACATCAAGGCGCGACCGGCGGCGGGCGACATCGCGGCGGGGTGGGCTTTCCTCGACCGGCTGCGCCCCTTCGTGTGGCGGCGGCACCTCGACTACACAGCCATTCAGGACGCCCACGACATGCGCCTGCGCATCCGCAGCCATCGCGGCACCGGGCGGCGTATCGTGCTCGAGGGGCACGACATGAAACTCGGGCGTGGCGGCATCCGGGAGATCGAATTCTTCACCCAGACGCGGCAGTTGATCGCCGGAGGACGTGACCCCGATCTCAGGGCGCGCGGCACGCTCGACGGGCTTGCCGTGCTCGCGCGCAAGGGCTGGGTGCCCGAGGCCGCGGCAGAGGCGCTGGCTGCGGCCTATGTGGCGCACCGCACCGTCGAGCACCGGGTGCAGATGGTCGAGGATGCGCAGACCCATGCGTTGCCCGGGACGGCGGAA
>PHEG01000538.1 GCA_002842835.1 Alphaproteobacteria bacterium HGW-Alphaproteobacteria-2
GGCCACGATCTCGCCGCCGCCGTCGCCGCCCTCGGGGCCGATGTCGATGATCCAGTCGGCGGTCTTGATGACGTCGAGGTTGTGCTCGATCACCACCACGGTGTTGCCCTGCTCAACCAGTTCGTGCAGCACCGACAAGAGCGCCTTAACATCCTCGAAATGCAGGCCGGTGGTGGGCTCGTCGAGGATATAGAGCGTGCGACCCGTGGCGCGGCGGCTCAGTTCCTTCGCCAGCTTCACCCGCTGCGCCTCGCCGCCCGAGAGCGTGGTCGCCTGCTGGCCCACCTTGATGTAGCCGAGCCCCACCCGCATCAGCGCGTCCATCTTCTCGCGGATCGCGGGAATGGCGGCAAAGAAGCCCTGTGCCTCTTCCACCGTCATATCAAGAACATCTGATATGCTCTTGCCCTTGAATCTTATTTCCAACGTCTCGCGATTGTAGCGCGCGCCCTTGCAGGTCTCGCAGGTGACATAGACATCGGGCAGGAAGTGCATCTCGATCTTGATCACCCCGTCGCCCTGACAGGCCTCGCAGCGCCCGCCCTTGACGTTGAAGGAGAACCGCCCGGGCTTGTAGCCGCGCGCCTGCGCCTCGGGCAGCCCGGCGAACCAGTCGCGGATGGGTCCGAAGGCACCGGTATAGGTGGCGGGGTTGGAACGCGGTGTGCGCCCGATGGGCCGCTGGTCGATGTCGATCACCTTGTCGAGATGCTCGAAGCCCTTGATCGTCTCGCATGGCGCGGGCGTCTCGCGCGCGCCGTTCAGCCGCACGGCGGCGGTCTTGTAGAGCGTCTCGATGGTCAGGGTCGATTTCCCCCCGCCCGAGACGCCGGTGACGCAGACGAAGCGGCCCAGCGGAAACTCCGCCGTCACGCTCTTGAGGTTGTTGCCGGTGGCGTTCACCACCGTCACCGCCTTGCCGTTGCCTGCGCGTTCGGGCGTGCCCTCGGCCACCACGCGTCCGCCATGCACCCCCGCGCCGGGGCCGATGTCGAGCACGTGGTCGGCCGAGCGGATCGCCTCCTCGTCATGCTCGACCACGATCACCGTGTTGCCCTGATCGCGCAGGTTGCGCAGTGTCGCCAGAAGCCGCCCGTTGTCGCGTTGGTGCAGCCCGATGGAGGGCTCGTCGAGCACATAGAGCACGCCGGTCAGGCCGGAGCCGATCTGGCTCGCCAGGCGGATGCGCTGGCTCTCGCCACCCGAGAGCGTGCCGGCAGCGCGAGAAAGCGTCAGGTAGTCGAGCCCGACATTGACAAGAAATCCAAGGCGTTCGCGGATTTCCTTCAGGATCGCCCGGGCGATCTCGTTCTTCTGAACGCCGAGGGTTTGCGGCACGCCCTCAACCCAGTCGCGCGCCTGGCGGATCGAGAGCGCCACCACCTCGCCGACATGGGCACCCGCGATCTTCACCGCCAGCGCCTCGGGGCGCAGCCGGTGGCCGCCGCAGGTGCCGCAGGGGCGCGAACCCTGGTAGCGCTCGAACTCCTCGCGCACCCAGGCCGAGTCAGTTTCTCGCCAGCGGCGCTCCAGGTTCGGGATCACCCCCTCGAAGACGCGTGAGACGTTGTAGACCCGCCCGCCCTCGTCGTAGCGGAAAGCGATTTCAGTCTCGCCCGAGCCGTGGAGCAGCACCTGCCGCACGTCCTCGGACAACTCGCGCCATGGCGTGCGGGGTTTGAAGCCGTAATGCGCCGCCAGTCCGGCGATGGTGGCGGTCAGATAGGGCGAGCGCCCCTTGCGCCAGGGCGCGATGGCCCCCGCTTCCAGCGACAGCGCCGCGTCGGGCACCACCAGGGCGGGGTCGAAGAACATCTCGGCCCCCAGCCCGTCGCAGGCCGGGCACGCCCCGAAGGGGGCGTTGAAGGAGAAGAGCCGCGGCTCGATTTCCGGGATCGTGAAGCCCGAGACGGGGCAGGCGAATTTCTCGGAGAAGATCAGCCGCTCCGGCTCCCCCTCGCCCTCCTTCGGCGCGGTCTCCAGAACGGCGATGCCGTCGGCGAGGTCGAGCGCGGAACTTCTTGTCGAGTTCGGGCGGCGCGTCGAGTTCATGGAACGCGCCGTCCACCTTCACGCGCTGGAAGCCCTGCTTGCGCAGCTCCAGCATCTCCTTGCGGTATTCGCCCTTGCGGTCGCGCACGATGGGCGCCAGCAGATAGGCGCGCGTCCCCTCGGGCAGGGCCATGGTGCGGTCCACCATGTCCTGCACCTGACTCGCCTCGATCGGCAGGCCGGTGGCCGGGCTGTAGGGCGTGCCGACGCGTGCGAACAGCAGGCGCATGTAGTCGTAGATCTCGGTGACGGTGCCGACGGTCGAGCGCGGGTTCTTCGATGTCGTCTTCTGCTCGATCGAAATGGCGGGGCTGAGGCCGCTGATGTGCTCCACATCGGGCTTGCCCATCATGTCGAGGAACTGCCGGGCATAGGCGCTGAGGCTCTCGACATAACGCCGCTGCCCCTCGGCGTAGATCGTGTCGAAGGCGAGCGAGGACTTGCCCGAGCCCGAGAGCCCGGTGATCACCGTCAGCGCATCGCGCGGGATGCGCACGTCGATGCCCTTGAGGTTGTGCTCGCGCGCGCCGCGCACCTCGATGAACTTCTGCTCCGCCATGCGATCCCCCGCGACGATGGGCAAGACATAG
>PHEG01000539.1 GCA_002842835.1 Alphaproteobacteria bacterium HGW-Alphaproteobacteria-2
GTGACCGGCGACCTGCGCGCCCGCGGGCGGGTGAACACCGAGAGCGAGGGCGCGGTCGGGCTGGTCTTCGAACGCGATTACTGAGCGCGCCGCTTGACCGGGCGGGGTGCGCCGGGCAGGAGAGCGGAATGGTGATCTACAAGCTTCTGCGCGCCGGGGAATGGGCGGCGCTCTCCCGGGCGGGCGAGACGGCGGGCAGCCCCGCCGACCTCGCCGACGGCTTCATCCATTTCTCCACCGCGGCGCAATTGCCCGGCACGCTGGCAAAGCATTTCGCGGGTGAGCGCGGGCTGGTCCTGGCAGCCGCCGACGCAGATGCGCTGGGCGATCCGCTGCACTGGGAAGCGGCGCGGGGCGGCATTCTCTTCCCGCATCTCTACAGGGCGCTGCGCCTGCCGGATCTGCTCTGGCACCGGGTACTTGCCGACGGGCCGGAGGGTGCGCTGCTGCCCGGGGGGCTGGCGTGAACCTGTCCGAGCGGCTGGGCCTCTCCCTGCTCCACCGGCTGGAGCCGGAACGCGCGCATGCGCTCTCGCTTTATGCGCTGCGCGCAGGGCTGGTGGCGTTGCCCGAGGTGCACCCGCTGCCCCGCCTCGCCACGCGGGTGGCGGGGCTCGACCTGCCGAACCCTCTGGGTCTGGCTGCGGGCTACGACAAGAACGCGGTGGCGCTCGGCCCGCTCGCACGCGCGGGCTTCGGCTTCGTCGAGGTGGGGGCCGCCACGCCGCGCCCGCAGCCCGGCAACCCCGCGCCGCGGCTCTTCCGTCTCAATGAGGATTACGCGGTGATCAACCGCATGGGGTTCAACAACGACGGCGCGGCGGCCATCGCGCCGCGGCTGGCGAGGGCGCGTGGTGCGGGGGTGGTGGGCATCAACCTCGGCGCCAACAAGGACAGCCCCGACATGGCCGCCGATTTCGCCGAGGTGCTGCGGCTCTGCGGGCCGCATGTGGATTTTGCCACCGTCAACGTCTCCTCGCCCAACACGCCGGGGCTGCGCGGGTTGCAGGCCGGCGCGGCGCTGGGCGAGGTGCTGGCGCGGGTGCTGGCGGTGCGCGCCGGGCTGCCGCACCGGGTGGCGCTCTTCGTCAAGATCGCCCCCGACCTCGACGAGGCGGGGCTCGCCGGCGTGGCCGAGGCGGCCGAGGCTGCGAGGGTGGACGGCATCGTGGCCACCAACACCACGCTCGCGCGCGAGGGGCTGGCGAGCCCGCTCGCGGGACAGGCGGGCGGCCTTTCGGGGCGGCCGCTCT
>PHEG01000540.1 GCA_002842835.1 Alphaproteobacteria bacterium HGW-Alphaproteobacteria-2
TGGGTTCCGGCGGGCTGACCGGGGCTCCGCCCGTCGCCATCGGTGCTTGAACCGATGGCGCACCGATGGCAACCCCGGAGCATTTGGGAAAAGATGATGGTGCTTGCGCTGGCACCTGTTTCCGGCGTTTCAAGGGTTCGGAGGCGCTCTATAGCGGCGCCGGAGCAGGAGGGAAAGGCCATGCGCAAGCCGCGGGCCGCGCGGCCGGTGCTGCGGACCATCGGTTGCATGTCGGGCACTTCGATGGACGGGGTGGATGCGGCGCTGATCGAGACTGATGGCCTGCGGATCGCGGGTTTCGGCGAGACGCGCTACCGGCCCTATTCCGAGGCCGAGCGTGCGGTGCTGGCCGCCGCGCAGGGGCGCTGGCCGGGCGAGGCGGGCGTGGCCGCGGCGGCGGAGGTGGTGGCGCGCGCCCATGCGGAGGTGCTGGCGGGCTTCGGCGCGGCGGATGTGGTGGGCTTTCACGGCCAGACCCTGGCACATGAGCCGGGCGGGCGCGGCACGCATCAGGCGGGCGATGGCGGGTGGCTCGCGCGCGCCACGGGGCGGCGCGTGGTGTGGGATTTCCGCAGCGCCGACGTGGCGCTCGGCGGCCAGGGCGCACCGCTCGCGCCCTTCTTCCACTTTGCCTGCGCGCGACTGATCGGCGGGGATGCCCCGATGGCGTTTCTCAACATCGGCGGAGTGGCGAATGTCACCTGGGTGGATCCGCAGCGCGAGGTGCCCGAGGCGCCCGGCGCCTGCCTCGCCTTCGACTGCGGGCCCGGCAACGCGCCGCTCGACGACCTGATGCGTGCCCGCCGGGGGGTGGCATTCGATGCGGACGGCAGGCTGGCGGCCTCGGGCACGCCCGCCATGGGCGTGGTGCACGCCATGCTGGATCTGCCCTTCTTCCGGCGCATGCCGCCCAAGTCGCTCGACCGCGGCGATTTCGCAGGGCTCGCCGCACAGGTGGCGGGGCTGGGCGATGCCGATGCGGCGGCAACGCTCGCCTCCTGCACCGTGGCGGGCATCGCGGCCGCGTTCGAGCATTTCCCGGCGCCGCCTGCGCGGGTTCTGGTCTGCGGCGGCGGGCGGCGCAACGCGCATCTGATGGCCGGGCTCGCACGCGCCCTGCCGGTGCCGGTGTCGCCGGTCGAGGCGGCCGGTCTCGACGGCGACATGATCGAGGCGCAGGCCTTCGGCTATCTCGCCGTGCGGGTGCTGCATGGCCTGCCCACCAGCGCACCGGGCACGACCGGGGTTGCCCCGCACGGTGCCCACCTCGCGCCCCTCGCCGATGCGCGCGCTGTCGAGCGCCGAGGCCTGACCCTCGCGCCAGCGGATCACGAAGCCTTCCTCCCGGATCTCTCCCGCCTCGCGCAGCCGTTCCAGCGGCCAGGCGCGGCCCGCCACGGCCACGACGCGCGCCAGTGGCTCGATCCCGTGCGGCGGCATCTCGCCGTTGTAGAGGAAGGGACGCGACGAGGAATCGTAATTCACATAGGGGTTGTGACCGTAGGAGCGGCGCCATTCCGGCTCGTCCATAACCAGACCCTGCGGGTTGCGGGCGCGAAACTCCGCCCAGCCTTCCATCCAGGCGGGCAACTGCGTCAGCCGGTCGCCCATGTGCTGGCCCACGATACCTTCGCCGATGGCCTGCTGCCACCAGCTTTCGGTCTCGCGGTCATACATCACCATGTCGGAATGACGCAGCTTTCCCGAGACACCGAAACTGCGAAGTTCGCCCTTCACCCGTCGATCGAAGACGATGCCGGAATTGCAGAGCGGGCAGAAGGTGACGGCAATGGGCTGCCCGCCCACCACGTCGTTCACGATCTCGTGCCACATCAGGTAGCGGATCGGGTAGGCACGCGGCTCGGCCCCCGCGATCTCCACCCGGGATGCCGTCCTTAGGCGGACCGCCCGACATGATCTCGCGGAACTCTACCGAGGACCGGCTGAAATCTGTCTTCGGCCATTCGTGCTTCCAGACGTCGGGATTGGCCAGCGCGGGCGCGGCGAGGCCAAGCGCCAGCGCGAAGGTGGCGGCGAACCTGATCGGGTGCATGGGCGTCCTCCTGTGCCTGCCCGGAACATGGCAGAGGATGGCGCTCGCGCCCAGCCCGCCTCACGCCGGTTTGACCGGCGGACGGCACGGGCCGGGCGGGTGGTGCGGGCTATTTCACCCGGGCGCTCTTGATGTAGTCGGGCTCGCCGCGCACCGCGCCGTTGGGGCCGGTGCCGCGCTTGATGCGGTCGATCACCTCCATGCCCTTCACCACGCGGCCCACCACCGTGTACTGCCCGTTGAGGTGCGAGGCGCGCTCGAAGGTGATGAAGAACTGCGAGTTGGCGCTGTTCGGGCTCTGCGAGCGCGCCATGCCCAGCGTGCCGCGCCCGAACGGCAGTTGCGAGAACTCGGCGGGCAGGTCGGGCAGGTTCGAGCCCCCGGTCCCCGCGCGCGAGAGATCCCCGCCGCGCCGCCCGTGCTGCACGTCGCCCGTCTGCGCCATGAAGCCGTCGATCACGCGGTGGAACACCACCCCGTCATAGGCGCCCTGGCGCGCCAGGGTCACCAGCCGCTCGACATGCTTGGGCGCCTTGTCCGGGCCGAGCAGGATCTCGACGGTGCCGTTCGACTCTCCGGCGATCTCGAGCACCAGAACGGGGCGGTCCTGCGCCGCGGCGGGCATCGCCAGCGCCGCGAGCAG
>PHEG01000541.1 GCA_002842835.1 Alphaproteobacteria bacterium HGW-Alphaproteobacteria-2
GACGAGCACCAGGTCGTCCGACAGGTGCGGCTCCTCTGCCAGCGTCACCGCGGCGGCATCCGCACCCACATGGCCGGCGATGCAGGGCAGCAGATAGGCACGCGCGCCCGGTGCGACCGAGGTGAGCCCGATTTCGACCGCGGAGAGCGAGAGCGCGCCCGCGGTCGCCAGCGCGAAGGGTGCCTGCCCCAGTTCCACCGGGTCGATACCCAGCAGCAGGTGGTGCATCACCGGGTTGCAGACCACCACGCAGTCGAGGATGAGCCGGGGCTCGATGCCGGCCTGCGCCGCGACCCCGACCGCCAGCGCGTCGAGCGCGATGCGCACCGCCGCCGTCATCTCGGCGTCGCCGCCGGGGTTCATCATGGCATAGGAGACGCGGCTCATCAGATCCTCGCCGAAACGGATCTGCGGGTTCATCACCCCCGCCGATGCGCGCACCTCGCCGGTGACCAGATCGCACAGATGCGCGGCGATGGTCGTCGAGCCGAGGTCGATGGCCAGCCCGAAGATGCCGCCCTCATGCAGCCCCGGCCAGATGCCCGCGATACGCGGCGGCGAGCCGGTGTGGTCGCGGTGCACCGCCAGGCTGACCCGCCAGCCGCCCTTTCGCAGCGCCGTTTGCAGCCGCGTCAGCAGGCCGAGATCGGCCTGCACCCCCTCAATGCCCCACTGTTCAGCCAGCGCGCGGGCCAGCCGCTCGAAATCGCCCGTGGGAGTGTGCATGTCGGGCTCTTCCACCTCGACGAGATGCAGCTTCACCGCAGGGTCCATCACCACAGTGCGCGCCGTGGCCTCCTTGCGCACCACCTGGCGGTGCACCTGGCTCTCGGGCGGCACGTCGATCACCACGTCGCCCAGTATCTGCGCCTGGCAGCCCAGCCTGCGCCCCTCGGCCAGGCCGCGCTTCTGGCGGTAGCGTTCCTCGACCGCGTTCCATTCCGACAGCGCGCCGGGGGCCGAGGTCACACCGTGCTTGGCGAAATCTCCGAAGGCGGGGGCGATCTGGCAACGCGAGCAGATGCCGCGCCCGCCGCAGACCGAGTCGAGATCGACGCCGAGTTGGCGTGCCGCCGTAAGCACGGGCGTGCCGCGCGCAAAGCGCCCGCGCTTGCCAGCGGGGGTGAAGATCACGAGGGGATCGGTCTGGGCCATTCTGCCATCCTGTGCCTCTTGCGCGGCAACATAACGGGGCGCGCGGCGGTGGAAAGCCCGCAAGCGGCGCTTGCGCGACGGGAAGCGGCGCTC
>PHEG01000542.1 GCA_002842835.1 Alphaproteobacteria bacterium HGW-Alphaproteobacteria-2
GGCATGCCCTTGCCGCGCAGGCGCATCTGCTGGCCGGATTGAGTGCCGGGCGGGATCTTCACGCGGCTGCGCCCGCCGTCGATCGTGGGCACCTCCACCTCGCCGCCGAGCGCCGCCGAAACGATGCTCACCGGCACGGTGCAGTGCAGCGTCAGGCCATCGCGCTCGAAGATCTGATGCTCCTTCACCTCGATGAAGATGTAGAGATCGCCCGAAGGCCCGCCGCGCGCGCCCGCCTCGCCTTCGCCCGCAAGCCGTATGCGCGTGCCGGACTCAACTCCCGCGGGGATGTTCACCGCGAGCGCCCGTTCCCGGGTCACCTTGCCGATCCCCCCGCAGACCCGGCAGGGGTTCTTGATGATCTGCCCCATGCCACCGCAGGTCGGGCAACCCCGTTCCACCGTGAAGAAGCCCTGCTGCGCGCGCACCTTGCCCATGCCCGAACAGGTTGGGCAGATAACCGGCTCCTCGCCACCCGCCGCGCCGGAGCCGTTGCAGGCCTCGCAGGCCACCGAGCCCGGCACGTGGATGGTTCTCTTCACCCCGGCGTAGGCCTCTTCCAGTGTCACCGCGAGGTTGTAGCGCAGATCGGCGCCGCGTGCCGCTCGCCGCCCGCCGCGTCCGCCGCCCATGAAATCCCCGAACAGATCCTCGAAGACATCCGAGAAAGCCGAAGCGAAATCGCCCTGCTGCGCACCGCCGAAGCCACTCCCGGGGCGCGGCCCGCCACCCATGCCACCCTCGAAGGCGGCGTGGCCGAAACGGTCATAAGCCGCCTTCTTGTCGGCGTCCTTCAGCACGTCATAAGCTTCGTTGGCTTCCTTGAATTGTGCTTCTGCCTGCGGATTGTCGGCGTTCCGGTCAGGATGGAGTTCCTTGGCCTTGCTTCGGTAGGCCTTCTTGATCTCGTCGGCGGTGGCTCCGCGGGAGACGCCCAGAACCTCGTAGTAGTCGCGCTTTGCCATGCCTCATGCCCCCTGCAGGCGCAGGGGCCGGCCCCCGATCGCACCGGACCGGCCCCCGATCTTGCCCGCGCCTCAGCGCTTGTTGTCCTTGTCGAGGTCCTCGAAATCGGCGTCCACGATCTCGTCGTCCACCGGGCGCGGCTCGTCCTCGCCACCGTCTTCCTGGCTCGCCTTGTAGATCGCCTCTCCGAGTTTCATCGCCGCCTCGGTGAGGTTCTGGATGCCACCCCTGATCTTGCCCGCATCCTCGGAGCCGAGCGTTTCCTCCAGCGCCTTCACCGTCGAGTGGATCAGGCTTTCGGCCTGGTTCTTCGCCTCGACCAGTTCGCGGCGTGCACGGTCGGCCTCGGCATTGGCCTCGGCGTCGCGCACCATCTTCTCGATGTCCTCGTCGGAGAGCCCGCCGGAGGCCTGGATGGTGATCTTCTGCTCCTTGCCGGTTCCCTTGTCCCTGGCAGAGACGTTCACGATTCCGTTCGCATCAATGTCGAAGGTCACCTCGATCTGCGGCATGCCGCGTGGTGCGGGCGGAATGTTCTCGAGGTTGAACTGGCCAAGCAGCTTGTTGTCGGCGGCCATCTCGCGCTCGCCCTGGAAGACCCGGATCGTCACCGCCGACTGGTTGTCCTCGGCGGTCGAGAAGATCTGGCTCTTCTTGGTCGGGATCGTGGTGTTGCGGTCGATCAGCCGGGTGAACACGCCGCCCAGCGTCTCGATGCCGAGCGATGCCGAGGCTGAGCGGAGTGACGTCGAGCAGCACGACATCCTTTACATCGCCCTGCAGCACGCCCGCCTGAATGGCGGCGCCCATCGCCACCACCTCGTCGGGGTTGACGCCACGGTGCGGCTCGCGGCCGAAGAACTTGCCCACTTCCTCGATGACCTTGGGCATGCGGGTCATGCCGCCCACGAGGATCACCTCGTCCACGTCGCCCTTGGTGAGGCCGGCATCCTTCAGCGCCGCCTGGCAGGGCTTGAGCGACTTGATGATCAGATCGCCAACCAGGCTTTCCAGCTTGGCGCGGGTCAGCTTCATCACGAGGTGCAGCGGCTGGCCACTGTTGCGGTCCATCGAGATGAAGGGCTGGTTGATCTCGGTCTGGGTGGAAGACGAGAGCTCGATCTTGGCCTTCTCGGCAGCCTCCTTCAGCCGCTGCAGTGCCATCTTGTCCTTCGTCAGATCGACGCCGTGCTCCTTCTTGAACTCCTCGGCGAGGTAGTTCACGATCCGCATGTCGAAATCCTCGCCACCGAGGAACGTATCCCCGTTGGTCGATTTCACCTCGAACAGGCCATCGTCGATTTCAAGAATGGTGATGTCGAAGGTTCCGCCGCCGAGGTCGTAGACGGCAATCGTCTTCGTGTCCTTCCGGTCGAGGCCATAGGCCAGCGCCGCGGCAGTCGGTTCGTTGATGATGCGCAGCACCTCGAGCCCGGCGATCCTGCCCGCATCCTTGGTGGCCTGGCGCTGGGCGTCGTTGAAATAGGCGGGCACGGTGATGACCGCCTGTGTCACCTCCTCGCCGAGGTAGCTCTCGGCAGTTTCCTTCATCTTCTGCCATCGCCGTTGCCGCCGTCTACGATCGAGTAGGGGACGAGCTTGCGGTCCTTCTCCACCTCCGCATCGCCGATCCGCCGTCCGATGAGGCGCTTGACGGCGAATACGGTGTTTTCGGGATTGGTTACCGCCTGACGCTTGGCGGGCTGGCCCACGAGCCGCTCGTTGTCGGTGAAGGCAACGATCGAGGGCGTGGTGCGCGCCCCTTCGCTGTTCTCGATCACGCGCGGCTGCGTCCCGTCCATGATGGCAACGCAGGAGTTCGTCGTCCCGAGGTCGATACCGATGACTTTGCCCATCTGTGCTTCCTTTCTTCGGCGAATGTCCGGAGGCAGGTCCGGCTGCGGCCCCCGCCCCCGATTCCCAGACCGGCGGCAGAGGGCCCGCCCGACCGGTCACGATTTCGCAGGCTATATAGGAGGGGCTCAGAGGCCCTGCAAGCAGCCAGACCACGCCGCGTTCAGCCCGGCACCAGAAGAGCGGAGAGCCGCGCCGGGCGGTCGCGGCTGCCCAGCCGCGCGCGATAGACGACGACCGACTCGAGTACGCGCATCACATAGTTGCGCGTCTCGTCGAAGGGGATGTGCTCGATCCAGTCCACCACTCCCTCCGGACTGGCCATGCGCCGCGGGTCACCGCGCGCGGCGATCCAGGCGTCTGCACGCGAGGGGCCCGCGTTATAGGCTGCGGCGACCAGCACCGGCGCGTCGCCGTAGCTCTGCATGAGCCGCGCCAGATAAGCCGCGCCAAGGCGTGCATTGTACTGCCAGTCGCTCAGCAGCCGGCGCTCGCTGAAGGGCTGGCCGATCGCCTCCGCCATGGCGCGCGCGGTGCGCGGCATGGTCTGC
>PHEG01000543.1 GCA_002842835.1 Alphaproteobacteria bacterium HGW-Alphaproteobacteria-2
GCCGGGGCGGGCAAGGCGTGGATGATCGACGTCGAAGATCTGGTTGAGCTTGTCCGCAACTACAATCCGCGCTCCAACTCGGACCTGATCCGGCGTGCCTATGCCTACGGCCTGGCCATGCACGAGGGCCAGGTCCGCCGCTCGGGCGAGCCCTATTTCAACCATCCGGTCGCCGTGGCAGCGCTGCTGACCGAGCAGCAGATGGACGACGCGACCATCGTCACGGCACTGCTGCACGACACCATCGAGGACACGAAATCGACCCGGGAGGCGGTCGCCGAACGTTTTGGCGCCGAGATCGCCGATCTGGTTGACGGAGTGACGAAGCTCACCAAGCTCGAACTCTCGTCGGCGCAGAGCGAGCAGGCCGAGAATTTCCGCAAGCTGCTGCTGGCCATGTCGCGCGATCTGCGCGTGCTGCTGGTTAAGCTGGCGGACCGGTTGCACAACATGCGCACCATCCGCCACATGAGCCCCGAGAAACAGGCCCAGAAGGCGCGCGAGACGATGGAGATTTTCGCGCCGCTGGCCGGGAGGATGGGCATGCAGTGGATGCGCGAGGAACTCGAGGATCTCGCCTTCCGCGTGCTCAATCCCGAGGCGCGCGCCTCGATCCTGCGCCGGTTCCTGACCTTGCAGAAGGACGCGGGCGACGTGATCCCGCGCATCACCGGCGACATTCGCGAGTTGCTGGAGAAGGCGCAGATCGAGGCCGAAGTGTTCGGCCGGGCAAAGAAGCCGTTCTCGATCTGGCGCAAGATGCAGGAAAAGGAACTGAGCTTCTCGCGGCTTTCCGACATCTACGGTTTCCGCATCATCACCCGCTCGGAGGAGGACTGCTACCGGGTGCTGGGGCTCATCCACCGGCGCTGGCGTGCCGTGCCCGGCCGCTTCAAGGACTACATCAGCCAGCCGAAATCGAACGGCTACCGTTCCATCCATACCACCGTATCAGGGCGCGACGGCAAGCGCGTGGAGGTGCAGATCCGCACCCGCGAGATGCATGAGGTTGCCGAGGCAGGCATCGCCGCGCACTGGTCCTACCGCGACGGCGAGCGGGTGGAGAACCCCTTCGCCGTCGATCCGGCGCAGTGGCTCTCGAGCCTGACCGAGCGCTTCGGCGAGGCCGAGGACACCGCCGATTTCCTCGAGCACGTGAAGCTCGAGATGTTCGCCGACCAGGTGTTCTGCTTCACGCCCAAGGGCGAAGTGGTGAAGCTGCCGCGCGGCGCCACGCCGATC
>PHEG01000046.1:0-3342 GCA_002842835.1 Alphaproteobacteria bacterium HGW-Alphaproteobacteria-2
TCAATCCGGGGGCGGGACCGGACAATCCGGCCACGGCAAGGAGATGGCGGCCGGGATGCCGGAAGGGAGAGGAGGCATGCGGTGCTGACAGGAGACATGTTGCGCCGGTCTGCGCGCCGGTTTTCACGCAAGACCGCGATCGCCTGCGGTGCGACGCTGCTCGACTACGCCACACTGGATGCGCAGGCCAACAGGCTGGCGCACGCGCTGCTGGCCCTGGAGCTGCCGCGCACGGCCAAAGTGGCGATGCTGTCGCGTAACCTGCCCGAATACGGCATCGTCTTCTTCGGGACCGCCCGCACCGGCCATGTGCTGGTCAATGTCTCGGTACTCTATGCGCCCGACGAACTGGCCTATGTGCTCGGCAAGGCCGACGTGTCGGTGCTGATCTTCGACGGGGCACTGGCGAAGAAGGTCGCGGCGGTGCAGGACCGGCTGCCGAAGCTGCGCCATCTCGTGGCGATCGGCGCCCCCGGGACGGTGGCGGGTGCGCAGGCCTTCGACGACTTTATCTCCGGCCAGTCCGCCGCATCGCCGGATGTCGCCATCGACGAACGCGACCCGTTCTGCATGACATACACCGGCGGCACCACGGGGCGACCCAAGGGTGTGCTCTGCGACCACCGCGCCCGCGATGTGACCGCCCATACCGTGATGGTGGAGGAGGCGATCGACGAGCGCGACATGGTGGGCATCGTGACACCGCTCTTCCATGTCGCGGCACTCAACATCATGTTCCAGCCCGCGATCCTCGCGGGGGCCTCGACCTGCCTGCTCACGCAATGGTCGCCCGAAGGCTTCATGGAGATGGTGGAGCGCACCGGCATGACCGCCTGCTTCATGGTGCCCACACAGCTTGCCATGCTGCTCAACGATCCGGGTTTCGACCCGGCGCGGCTCGCCACCTGGCGCAAGGTCAGCTTCGCCGGTGCGCCCATGCCCGACTGGGTGCAGAAGGAAGCCATGCGCCGACTGCCCGACCTGCGCATCACGCAGATCTACGGGCAGTCGGAAATGGGCGTCATCGCGGTGCTGCGCCACTGGTATCTGCCCGCGAAACTGGGTGCGGTGGGGCGCCAGGCCTATAACGTGGACCTGCGCGTGGTGCGCCCCGACGGGTCGGACGTGGCACCGGGCGAGATTGGCGAGGTGGTGAGCCGGGGCGACAACCTGATGCTGGCTGGCGACGGTAGACGAGGACGGCTTCGTCACCCTGGTGGACCGCTCGAAGGACATGATCATCTCGGGCGGCGAGAACATCTATCCCAAGGAGATCGAGACGGCGCTCTATGAGATCGAAGCAGTGGCGGAATGCGCCGTCTTTGGCATCCCCGACGAGAAATGGGGCGAAGTGCCTGCGGCCTATCTGGCGCTCAAACCCGGCGCGGCGCTTACCGAGGCGCAGGTCGTCGAGCATTGCGCGGCGCGGCTGGCACGGTTCAAGCGCCCGCGCCTCGTGCGTTTCGTCCAGACCTTCCCGAAAACGCCGATCGGCAAAATCCAGAAGAACATCCTCAAGGAGGAATTCTGGCAGGACAGAGGAAAGAAGATATGACCAGCCCCTATGCAGACTTCCGCGACCTGGTGATCGAAGGCCCCGTGGATGGCGTGCTCACGATCACCATGGACAAGTCGGGCAGGCTCAACGCCGCCGACGCCGGGATGCACCGTGAACTGGCCGAGATCTGGCGCGTGGTTGATGCCGACCCCGAGGTGAACTGCGCCATCATCCGCGGGGCGGGCAAGGGCTTCTCGGCGGGTGGCGACCTCGACCTCGTGGCCGAGATGGCCGCGGATTTCGATGTCCGCGCCCGCGTGTGGCGCGAGGCCCGCGATCTCGTCTACAACCTGATCAACTGCTCGACGCCAGTGGTCTCGGCGATGCACGGGCCCGCGGTGGGCGCGGGGCTCGTGGCGGGGCTTCTGGCGGACGTGTCGATTGCCGCGAAATCGGCGCGCATCATCGACGGGCACACGAGGCTGGGCGTGGCCGCAGGCGACCATGCGGCCATCGTCTGGCCGTTGCTCGTGGGCATGGCCAAGGCCAAGTATCACCTGCTGCTGTGCGAGCCGCTCTCGGGCGAAGAGGCCGAGCGCATCGGGCTCGTCTCGCTCTGCGTCGAGGACGACGCCCTGATGGACAAGGCGCAGGAGGTAGCGCGGCGGCTGGCGGCGGGCTCGCCCACGGCGCTGCGCTGGACGAAATATGCGCTCAACAACTGGCTGCGCATGGCGGGGCCCAGCTTCGACACCTCCCTGGCGCTGGAATTCATGGGTTTTTCCGGGCCAGACGTCCAGGAGGGCATGGCCTCTCTGCGGGAGAAGCGCGCACCTCGCTTCACCCGCCGCTCGCCGTTCTAGGTTCCGGGCTGCCCACGCCGCGCGCGGCGGAATGCATCAATGACCGATACATGTGCAGGCACGCGGAGGAGGCATTCTGGCTGCCGTTCCTGATTGCATCACTGCAGGTCAGGCCCGGTATTCCGAGTCATTTGCCCTCGGACAGGCGGCGCCACCCTTCTGGAAGCCGGTTTGCATCCGTCTGACACGACCTCAAGCAGCACGGTATTCCGACAACCAGGACCGCAGCGCCGTTTCTTCGCGCCGCAGGGCGTCCGCATTCAGCAAGCCACGCTCCAGCGCCGTGAGCACCAGCCGGGTCCTGGGATTGAACCACTGGCTGGATTCCGACTCGCAAAGCCGTTCGGCGTCCAGCCCGAGCTTGCCCGACAGGTGCTTGATCCGGCTTTGCGCGCCCCGGATGGATATTCCCCGTCGCGCCGCCATGGTGCGGTCGGTCAACCCCAGCGCCACATCGACCAGCGCCTCGTATCTCTTCCGACGCGGATTTGAGAACATAGCCGTAAACCGCCTCGCGCGGCACAATCTTGGCCACTCCGCGCACATATGCCTCGTCGGCGTAGTTCGACCAGAACAGGATCTTGGTGGCCGGGTTCTGCCTCCAGATTTCCTTGGCGGCCTCGATGCCAGTGACCCTGGGCATCTGCAAATCCATGATCACCGCATGCGGTGCCGACCGGCGCGCCGCCTCGATCGCCTGCCCGCCGTCGGCAACCTCTTCGAACTCGTCGTAATCCTCCAGGATCTGCCCGATGATCGAGCGCAGGAAGGAACTGTGCAACGTGTCGTTCTCGACAATCATCAGTTTCATCGCATCTCCTCTGCCGGTTCGCGCGAGGCCTGTGCGCTGGTGTCATCGGCGGCTGGAGACAGCTTGTTCAGGGCCCCGATCGGCTTCCGCACGACGATCGCCGTGCCGCAGCCCGGCCCCGCGGACTCCACCCTCAGTTCGGCGGAAATAAGCGCCGCACGCGTGCGCAT
>PHEG01000046.1:3436-12002 GCA_002842835.1 Alphaproteobacteria bacterium HGW-Alphaproteobacteria-2
CCGCGCAATTCATCCAGATAGAGGCTCAGATCGCCCTCGATCTGGATCAGATCTTCCATGTTTACCTTGCCGTTGCCGATCATCCGCGCCAGACGCCGCGACAGCCGCGCCAGATCGGCCAGCGTCTGGTCGTGGATATCCATCGCTATGCGCTGACGCTCGCGTTCCATGCCCTCGGTCAAGCGCAGCGCGCCAAGGCGCAGCATTTCCTCGCTCGCGCGGGCCTCGCTCTCGGCCACCGCGGCGTTGCGCGCCTGCTCGCCCTGTTCCAGCGCGAACAGGTAGGGGGCCAGCAGGTCGGCAGCGTTCTGCGCGATCTGCAGGCTGCGCTTGTCATAGGCCGCGACCTCCCGCCGACTGATCGCCAGCGATCCGGTGATGGTGCCGCGCACGCGTAGCGGCACGATGACACGGCTGCGCAGCACCGCCTCGAAAATCGGTTTGCTGTCGGCACCGGGAAAATGGAAGCGTTCGTCGTTCCAGGCGTCGTCGGTCAGCATGTTGGGCAGGTCGCCCCAGAGCAGGCTGCGGATTGGCGAATCCCGGGTCAGCATGGTCGGATCGGAACGGCGGCTCCAGGCAGTGTGCTGGCCCACCTCGTAGCAGGCCTGCTGCCCGTGCTGGCCCAGCATGACGATATCGAGGTGGTCATGGGGCAGCAGCGCCGACAATTCGCAGGCGAACCGCTGAAGCACACGGTTCACATCCGTCTCTCCCGCGATGGCGCGCGATATGGACAGAAAGCACGACAGTGACTTTTCGGCGAAGCGCTTCACGACTGTTCGGGCCTCTGTCACCTCGGACCGCGGTAAAGGATCGTCAATTCCGGTCATGTTGGCAATCCTGCTGTCTTTCAGCCCGCGGGTCACTTGAGATCGTCGGGCAGCAGCGCCTCCGGCACGTTCTGATAGCTGACCGGACGCAGGAACCGCCGGATCGCCATCGTTCCGACCGATGTCGCGCCGAAATTGGTCGAGGCAGGGTAAGGCCCGCCATGGACCATCGCATCGCAGACCTCGACGCCGGTGGGGTAGCCATTGGCAAGAATGCGGCCCGCCTTGCGTTCCAGAACCGGCATCAGGCGTTGCGCCACGGCGGTGTCCTGGTCGTCCAGATGCAAGGTACACGTCAGTTGCCCGCGCAGATCGACCGCCAGGGCAAGCATCTCTTCGAGAGATGCCACCGTCACGATCAGGCCAAGCGGGCCGAAAACCTCTTCGCCCAGGACATGATCGGCGCGCCAGACACTGCCGGTGGTGCGCAACAGGGCAGGCGCCGCGCTCCGCCCCGCGCAGTCCGACGCAAGGATCGGCGTCACCTGCGACTTGCCCGCCATCGCGTCGCGTCCCTGACGAAAGGCCGCCGCGATCCCGTCGGTCAGCATGGTCTGGGCCGGTATCGCGGCCAGGGCCTTCTGCGTGGCGCTGGCGAATGCCTCGGCATCCTCGCCCTCCACCATCACGGCAATGCCCGGATTGGTGCAGAACTGCCCGGCTCCCAGGGTCAGCGACCCGGCCCAGCCCTGCGCGATCTCCGCGCCGCGGGAGGCCAGTGCGCCGGGCAGGATGAACATCGGGTTGACCGAACCGAGTTCCCCGAAGAACGGGATCGGATCCGGCCTCTGCGCGCACAGATCGAACAACGCGCGCCCGCCCGCGAGGCTGCCGGTAAAACCGACGGCGCGGATCAACGGGTGCTGCACCAGCGCCTGCCCCACCTCGCGCCGACCACCCTGGATCAGCGAAAACACCCCCTTCGGCAAGCCAAGATCCTCGCGCGCCGCGTCTATGGCGCGCGCCACGATCTCGCAGGTTCCGGGATGAGCGGAATGCCCCTTTACGATCACCGGGCAGCCTGCCGCCAGCGCCGAGGCGGTATCACCCCCCGCCACGGAAAAGGCGAGCGGGAAGTTCGATGCGCCAAACACCGCAACCGGACCGATCGGGCGCTGGACGAGACGCAGATCGGGGCGCGGTTGCGGCCTGCGGTCGGGCTGCGCCGGATCATGACGGCGGTCGAGATAGTCGCCCTTGAGGATATGGTCGGCAAAGAGCCGCAACTGCCCGACCGTGCGGCCGCGCTCGCCTTCCAGCCGTGCCTCGGTCAATCCGGTCTCGGCGCAGCCGACCTTGGTGATGGCGCTGCCGCGCGCCTCGATCTCATCGGCGATGGCACGCAGAAACGCGGCGCGGGTTGCGCGCGAACTCGATCCGTAGCTGCCGAATGCAGACTCGGCGGCTTCGGCCGCGCGCGCGACATGGTCAGGTGTTCCAACGGAATAGCTATGTGGCCCGCCGGTGGCCGGGCTCGAAGCGAAATGCGGTGCGCCTCCCACCCACTCGCCCGCGATCAGATGTTCTCCGCTTGGCTCAAATCCCATGTCGTCCCTCCTGTCCTGTCACTCGCCTGGATCGTGTCACCTGATCAGAGAGCCGCCACGCGAACCGCCTCCGCCGCGACACGCCGCAGCTGGTTGGACAGGGACAGTGGAAACGGCCCTGCCGCGATGTCGAACATGTCGCCCTCGTGCAGTTCCACACCGTCGGTAAAGCTGAGCGTCGCGGTGCCGAAGAAATGCACATGAATGTCGCCGGGCCGCCGGAACGCAGGATACTTGAAATGATGCGCCTCCAGATTGGCGATGCTGTGGGCCATGTTGGCCTCGCCGGTCAGGAAGTCGCGCTCCCAAACAACATGCCCGTCCCTCAGGATGCGCGATCGGCCGCGCACATCCGGCGGCAGCTCGCCAAGTAAGAGCGTCGGGCCGATCGCGCAGGCGCGCAGCTTGGAATGGGCGAGGTAGAGGTAGTTCTGCCGCTCCATCACATGATCGGAAAATTCGTTGGCGAGAGTGAAGCCCAGACGAAACGGGGTGCCATCCGGGCCGATCAGGTAGATCCCCGCGATCTCGGGTTCCTCGCTGCCGTCGAGGGCAAAAGCCGGGCTGTCCAGCGCCGCGCCAGGGGCGGCGATGATGCTGCCATTGCCCTTGTAGAACCATTCCGGCTGCACGCCCGTCTGCCCAGACGCGGGCTTGCCCCCTTCACGCCCCATCAGGAACAGCCGCATGGAATCCGTCATCTCGGAGTCAGCGATCGGTTTTCGATGCATGTCGTCGCGGCTCGCTGCGCTGCCCAGATGGGTCAGGCCGGTTCCGGTCACATAAAGATGCGCCGGGTCGGGGTGGTCGATGGGGCAGATCACGCGACCCTCGCTCAGCAAGGCGGCCGGGTCCACCGGCTCGGACGTGCGCAGCAGCGCCGTCATGCCCGCCAGCGTCGTGCCCGCTTCAATTGCCCGCAGGGCGAGGTCTCGAACCGTGATCGCGTCCGCCAGCACATAGGCCGACCGCGCGCCGTCCTCCAGCGCGGCGACCCGCCGCACGCCGCCTTCGGTCACGATCTGCATCAGATGCATGGCCCGCCGCCCTTTCGTTTCAAAGCAACCGGCGCCGCGCGAGGTTGCGCATCAGATCGGCGGTGCCAAACCGCCATGGAGCGCAATCCTCGGCATGGCGCACGGTGTTGACCAGCCGCCCCAAAGTCGGCGAGGCAATCGTCACACGGTCGCCGGAGTGATGGGTAAAGCCCATGCCGGGCGTGTCGCGATCCTGCACCGGAGCGAACATCGTCCCCAGATAGAGCATCATCCCGTCCGGGTACTGATGATGCGCGCCCATCGCCGCCGACACCAGGTCCGCCGGATCGCGCGATATCCGTGTCATGGAACTGCGGCCCGTCATGTGAAAGCCATCGGCGCCGACGACATCCAGCATCACCTCGGCTCGCCTGATGTCGTCGAGCGTGAAATCGGCGTCGAACAGCCGGATGAACGGCCCGATGGCCGCCGAAGCGGTATTGTCCTTGGCCCGACCCAGCAACAGGGCCGACCGGCCCTCGATGTCGCGCAGGTTGACATCATTGCCAAGCGTCGCGCCGACGATCCGGCTGCGGCTGTCAACCGCCAGAACGATCTCGGGCTCGGGGTTGTTCCAGGCACTCGCGCGCAGGATGCCGATCTCGGCACCATGACCGACCGCGCTCATCGGCTGGGCCTTGGTGAAAACCTCGGCGTCGGGTCCGAGCCCGACTTCCATGTACTGCGACCAGACGCCCCGTGCGACGAGAGTGGCCTTCAGGGCTTCGGCCTCGGCCGATCCGGGACGGATGGTGCCGAGATCGACGCCCAGCCGGTCGGACAGCCCGGCGCGCAGGTCATTCGCGCGGGACGGGTCACCGTCGGCCATTTCCTCGATGACACGTTCCAGCAGGCTGTCGGCGAAGGTGACGCCGCAGGCCTTGATCGCCTGAAGGTCAGCGGGTGCCAGCAGGCGAAGCCCCGAAATATCGCCCAGATCCTCGCCCTCGGCGGCGCGCAGGGCGGTGGCCGGATCATCCTGTTCCAGCAGATCGCGCATCGTCGGCAGGGCGCGCGAGGTGATGTCGAAAGCCCGCCCGCCACGGATCGCAACCAGCGAGGGGCCGCCCAGATCGTCGCGCCAGACCCGGCCGACAAGCGCGGCGCGGTCGGCATCTCGCGGCAGCGGATCGCCAAGTGTGGCTTCAGAGGGCAATCCACGTCTCCTCGATCCGGGTGCCCGCCTGCCGCAGGATCATCGACATCGGGCAGCGCACCGCCACAGCGGCGCGCAGCGCCTCGATCTGATCGGGGGTTGCGTCGGTTTTCAGTCCGACCGACAGCGTGATGCGTGGGAAGGGAACCGGCACATCGGCCTTGCCGAAGACGGCTCGGTTGTCGAATTCGCCCACCGCCGACAATTCCATGCCAGTGATCGTTACGCCCAGATCCGCCGCCACGACATTGGCGATGACATTGGTGCAGGACAGAAAGGCGGCCAGCATGGTTTCCAACGGGGTCGCGGCCAGATCCGTTCCGCCCCGCTCGACGGGTTCATCCACCATGATCCGGTGATCGCGCGCCGCCAGATCGGTGCGCGCAACGCTTACCGCATGTCCCGTAACCCTGATCCTGAACAGGCCCGGCTTGCTGATCGACACAGTCCTTCCTCCCATTGTCCGACCTCAGACGGTCAGATACCGTTTGATGATCTCCGGGTTGTCGCGCACCTCGTCAGACCGACCACTGAATTTCACCTCACCCTTCTCGAGGATGTAGACCCGATCGCTGAGCGCGAGCACGAAGCCCAGGTTCTGCTCGGCCAGCAGGATGGACAGCCCCTCGTCGCGCATCCGCGCAATCTGATGACGCAAGTCGCGCACCACCAGGGGTGCCAGCCCCTCGGACGGCTCATCGAGCAGCAGCAGTTCCGGGTTGCCCATCAGTGATCGGGCTATGGTCAGCATCTGCTGCTGTCCGCCGCTGAGATACCCGCCCTTTCGGTCGCGCAGGCCCACCAGATCGGGGAACAGCTCGTAGACCTTGTCCAGCGTCCATGTGCTCGCCCGCCGCCCGGCCCGCATGGCGATGTCGAGGTTCTCCCACACCGTCAGTTCGGGAAAGATGCGCCGGTCTTCAGGCACGAAACCGATGCCGAGGCGGTTGATCTCATGCGGAGGCTTGCCGGTGATCTCGGTGCCGTTCCAGCGAATCGACCCGGTCCGGGGCGGCGTCAGGCCCATGATGCTTCGAAAGGTCGTGGTCTTGCCCACCCCGTTGCGCCCCAGAAGGCCCACGACCTGTCCTTCGCCGACTTCCAGCGACAGGCCGAAAAGGACCGTGCTCATCCCGTAGGCGGTTTCAATTCCCGTGACTTCAAGTTGCGCCATCGCCCGCCTCCCCCAGATAGACGCGCCTTACTTCGGGATCGGCGCGCACCGCCTCGGGCGGCCCGCTGGCTATGATCTCTCCGTGATGCAGAACCGAGATCCGGTCGGCGATGGCGAACACCACTTCCATGTCATGTTCCGTGAACAGCAATGTCAGGTTGCGCCGCTTGGCGATCGCGCCGATCAGCGCGATGGTGTCGAGCGTCTCCTGCGGCGACATGCCGGCGGTAGGCTCGTCCAGCAGCAACAGTTCCGGCTCGGACGCCAGTGCAATCGCCAGCTCCATCTGCTTCTGCCGGCCATAAGACATCAGGCCTGCCTGCTGATCTTCCTCCTCCGACAGCCCCACGGTGGCCAGTACCGCACGCACCTCGTCGCGGAACAGCCCGGCGCTTGACCGGAACAGGTTGAAGGTCAGGCCCCGGTCCGAAATCAACGCCGCCTGCACGTTCTCAAAAACCGTCAGGCGGGGGTAGATGTTGATCCGTTGAAACGATCGCGCCAGCCCGAGCCGCACGATGCTGTAGGGTGCAAGCCCGACCAATGCTTTGCCCTGAAAGCTGACAGTGCCAGATGTCGGGCGCAAATGCCCGGTGATGCAGTTGAAGAACGTGGTTTTCCCCGCGCCGTTCGGCCCGATGACCGCATGTTTCTGACCTTCGGCAAGCGACAGTGAAACGCCCGACACCACCCCGAGCAGGATCAGCGCCAGAACCGCCGGCCAGTATTCGGTGAATTCCGTGATGCCCCGGTTCAGCAGGATCAGCGCAGCTGCACCGATGACCGGGCCAAAGAACGACCCGACCCCGCCCAGGACCGTCATGATCAGCACCTCGGCCGATGCGCTCCACCACGCCAGTTCGACAAAGACCGACCGGTTGAAGAGCGTGAACAGCGCCCCCGCCAGCCCGGCAAATCCACCTGCAAGAACGAAGGTAACATGCTGCACCCGGCGCACGTTCACCCCGACAAATTCCGCCCGCACCCGGTTTTCGCGGGTGGCCACGAGGATCTTGCCAAAGGCCGAATGGACAATGGTCCAGATCAACGCGCCACACAGGCAGACAACCACCAGAACGAAATAATAGAAAACGGTGGCATCATGCAGGAATTCCGGCACCTTGACCCCGATGAACCCGGTATCGCCACCGGTCACCGCCGACCATTTGAAGGCCACGGCCCAGACCAGCTGCGCGAAGGCCAGTGTCAGCATGGCAAAATAGATGTCGGACAGCCGGACACAGAAATACCCGATCACCGCTGCCAGCAGCACCGTCAGCGCCACTGCGCCGGGCAAGGCCACGACAAGAGGCAGATCGAGCGTGGTCAGGAAAATTGCACAGGCATAGGCCCCGATCGCGAAATAGGCGGCATGCCCGAAAGATATCATCCCGCCGTAGCCCAGCATCAGGTTGAAGCTGAGCGCGAACAGGCACCAGATCAGGATCTGTGCCCCGAGGAACATGAAGTAGCGCTCGCCGGTCAGCGGCAGCAACACCAGCAAAAGAGCCACGCAAAGGCCGAACCATTTCGCGGATGACATACGTCCGGCCATGTCACTGCACCTCCTTGTGGCCAAGCAGACCCCAGGGGCGGAACATCAGCACCGCCACCATCATGAGGTAGATCAGCACCAGCTCGAACGCCGGCACCAGCATCACGCCGAAGGCATTGAGCTGACCAAGGATCAGCGCGCCGAGGAACGCACCGGGCAGACTGCCCATCCCGCCGATGATCACGATGATGAAGCACTGCACGATGATCTCGGCATCCATCCCGACCGTGAGCGAGGTCGCGGGGGCAGCCAGCCCGCCACCCAACCCGGCCAACGCGACACCGGCCACAAAGACCATCATGTAGATGCGCCCGACGTTGATCCCCAGGGATTCCAGCATCTCGCGGTCCTGCGTCGCGGCGCGGACCAGCCTGCCCATGCGGGTGCGGTTCACGACATACCACAGCGCAACCGCGATCACCGTGCCGATGACACACAGGAACAGGCGGTAGGATGGGTAGTAGGAGATGCCCAGATCGACCGCCTTCTTGAACCCAGGCGGAAAAGAGACCGACAGAACCGATGTTCCCCAGGCTACTTTCACCAGATCCTCGGCCAGCAGCACCAACGCGAAGGTGAACAGCAACTGCGGCAGGTGATCGCGGTCGTAGAGCCGCCGCAGCATCGTGCGCTCGATCACCCAGGCCATCGCGCCCAGCACAATCGCGGCCCCGATCACCGACAGCCAGAACGCCCCGGGAAACGACGCTGGCAGCCAGTTGACCAAGGAAAAGGTGACGTAGCCGCCGATCATGAAGAACGCGCCATGCGCGAAGTTCAGCACCCGCAGCACACCGAGGATCAGCGTCAGCCCAGCCGCAATGATGAACAGCGTCAGCCCGAAGGAGAGGCCGTTCATGAACTGGACGAAAAGGATCGTGGGATTGTTCAGCATGATGTTCTTCTGCCCTCGGCCCGATCATGCATCCGCCCGCCGCCCGCAGGTGGCATCGGGTACGCCGCCATGACCATGGCGCATTCCGGCCCGCCCGTCGGGGGGGGCATGCGCCATGGTATGCCGGTCGTCGCGGGAATGCGCCCTGCTCAGTCCATCAGATCGTCGGCCGGGATATACTCGACCGGGTTCATGATCTTGTAGGGATAGCTGGGGTCGCCCGAGGGGTTCATCTCGCCCCAGACCTGCCCGCGATTGGCCTGATGATCTGAGGCCCGCATGGTTTGCGCGCCGATGGGTGTCTGGATCGTCAGTCCTTCCAGCGCCGCGATGACCGCCTCGGTGTCGGTCGATCCGGCTTTCTCGATG
>PHEG01000544.1 GCA_002842835.1 Alphaproteobacteria bacterium HGW-Alphaproteobacteria-2
GGCGCGCACCGCGATGCCCTTGCGGTCGAGCACGGTGGAGATGTCGTGCGGGTGCCCCGCGCCGTCGAGCGTGAAGGAAAAGATCGCCCCCTTGCCCGGTGCCGCCCCCTGCACCGACAGCCAGTTGAGCCCGGCGAGGCGCCCGGCGGCATAGTCGCGCAGCCGCGCCTCGTGAGCGGCCACGTTCTCCATGCCCAGACCCATGAGATAGTCGAGCGCCGCGCCCAGACCGATGGTCTGCACGATGCCAGGCGTGCCGGCCTCGAACTTCATCGGCGGGTCGGCGTAGCTGACATTCTCCTTCGTTACCTCGCGGATCATGTCGCCGCCGCCGAGGAAGGGGCGCATCTCGGCCAGCCTCTCCGCCCGGGCATAGAGTGCGCCCGAACCGGTGGGGCCGTAGAGCTTGTGGCCGGTAATGGCATAGAAATCGCAGCCCATGGCGGCCACATCGACGGGCCCGTGCACCGCGCCCTGGCTGCCATCGACCAGCACCGGCACGCCCTTCGCCCGCGCCCCCGCGCAGATCGCCGCGACATCCACCCGTGTGCCCAGCACGTTCGACATCTGCGTGACGGCGACGAGCCGCGTGCGCGGGCCGATCGCAGCCAGCACCGCCTCGGGGTCGAGGCTGCCGTCGGGCCCGATATCGACCCATTTCAGCACCACGCCCTGACGCTCGCGCAGGAAATGCCAGGGCACGATGTTGGCGTGGTGCTCCATGACCGTCAGCACGATCTCGTCGCCCGGCGCGAGCCGCGGCGCGGCCCAGGCATAGGAGACGAGGTTGATGCCCTCGGTCGTGCCGGAAGTGAACACGATCTCCGCCTCCGAGGGCGCGTTCAGGAAACGTGCGACGATGCCGCGCACTGCCTCGTATTTCTCCGTAGAGATGTTCGAGAGCGTGTGCAGCCCGCGATGCACGTTGGCATAGGTCTCGGCATAGGCCTCGACGATGGCGTCGATCACCGCCTGCGGCTTTTGCGCCGAGGCGCCGTTGTCGAGATAGACAAGCGGGCGGCCGTTGATCTGCCGCGCGAGGATCGGGAAATCTCGGCGGACGGCATCGAGGTCATACACGGGGGATCGCTCCGGGGAAGAGAAGGCCGAGGAAGGCGAGCAGCATGCTCACCCCGAACATAATCGCCAGCCCGGAGGCGACAATGCCGACAAACACCGCGCCCGCCGAGCGGAAGCCGTGCAGCACCCGCACGAAATTGGTGAACACC
>PHEG01000047.1 GCA_002842835.1 Alphaproteobacteria bacterium HGW-Alphaproteobacteria-2
ACCGGCGTCGGCGCCACGATTTCGCGCATGTATTGCGTGAGACGGAACATCGCCTAGCCCTCCGCTGTCAGCCGCAGCCCGGTCTTCTTCAGGATGCGTCTGGAATAGAGAATGTCGCTGCCCCGGCAGGCGGGGCCGAGGATCGCCGCTATGCGCGCGCGCTTTTCCTCCACCTCATCGCGGCTCGCCCCGTGGATCATGGCAAAGAGGTTGTAGGGCCAGAGCGGCAGCGCGCGCGGGCGGCGGTAGCAGTGGGTGACGAAGGGCAGCGCGCCGACCTGCGTGCCTAGGCCGTGCACCTGCGCGTCCTCCACGTCCCAGACGCTCATACCATTGGCGGTCATGCCCAGCGCGTAGTGGTTGGGCGCCGCCCCGATGCGCCGGATCACGCCCGCGCGGGCGAGCCGCGCCATGCGTGCGATGGTCTCGGCCTCGCTCAGCCCCAGCCAGCCGCCCACCTCGGCGAAGGGCGCCTCGACGAGCGGCAGCCCGGGCCCGGTGGCGGCGATGAGCCGCCGGTCGACGGCGTCGATGCGGCCCTGCGCGCCTGCGTGGCGGTCGGACGCTTCGGAGGGCTTCGCGCCGTTGGCAGCCGTCCCGTTCATACCTCGACCCGAAAGCCCACGAAGAACTCCTCCTCCTTCGGGAAACGCAGCACGGAGAGCCCCGTCTCCGCCTCGATCGTCCCGGCCACATGCGCCACCCTCTCGGGCGTTTCGGTGGCCAGCACGAACCACAAGTTCAGCCGGTGGTCGCGCTCATAGTTGTGCGCCACCTCGGGGTGCGCATTGACCAAAGTCACGACCTCCTCGAAGCGGGGAGCGGGCACCTCCATGGCACAGAGGCAGAAGGCCCCGCCCATGGCTGCGGCGTCGAAGAAGGGACCGAAACGGGTGATCGCGCCGATCTCGCGCAGCCGCGCCAGACGGGCGAGAATGCCCTGTGTATCGAGCCCCAGCTTCTGCGCCAGCCAGTCGAAGGGCCGCGCCACGATAGGCAGCCCGTCCTGCAGCGCGTTCAGCATCGCCCGGTCGGTGGCGTCCAGTGCGCCCGGGGGGAGCGCCGCACGCCTCATGCCGCGCGCGCTCCGCGATGCGCGATCAGCGCCCCGGTCTGCTTGTAGCAGCGGGTCGAGAAGAGCACCTGATGGCGCGCGCCCGCCAGTTCCGGCAGCCCACGCGCGGCTTCCAGCACGCCCAACGTCTCGGCACGGCTGCGGCCGTGGATCATGCAATAGAGCGCGTAGGGCCAGCGCCCGGGCACCGTGCGGCGCCGGTAGCAGAGGGTGACGCCCGGGTGGGCAGCGAGCCGCAACCCCGCGGCCTCGATGTGCGCCTCGGGCAAGTCCCAGACGACCATCGCATTGGCCCGCCAGCCCAGCGCCCGGTGGTTGACGATCAAGCCCAGCCGCGTCACCAGCCCCGCGGCGAGCAGTCCCGCGATGCGCGCCGTCACCTCGGCCTCGCGGCGGGCAAGCTCGCGAGCCAGCGCGGCATAGGGCGCGGGCACCAGCGCCAGCCCGGCACTCAGCGCCTGCAGGATCTCGCGGTCGCCCGGGCGCAGTGCCGCGGGGTCGGCAGGGGGCGGCGGGGGGGCGGCGTGGCGCGGGCCGTCGAGCGCGAAGCCAAGGTCGATGGTGAAGGGCTGCTCGAGCCGAAGGTCGAGCACCTCGAGCCCCGTCTCGCCCGCGATCCGCGCGAGGCTCGCCTCCAGCGATGCCGCATCGGGCGCGGTGACGACGCACCAGAGATTGAGCGCGTTCTCGCGCAGATAGGCATGATTTACGCCCGGCTCGGCTGTCACCCGCGCGGCGGCCGCTTCCAGCCGGTCCTCCGGCACCTCGAGCGCGGCGAGCGTCGAGGCGCCGGCGGTGTTGGGCCGGCAGGTTCCTCCCACCCGCGCCAGCGCGCCCGCCGCACTCAGGGCGTGGAGCCGCGCCAGCACCTCCGCCTCGGCCACGCCCAGCGCCACGCCGATCTCGGCGAAAGGCCGGGGTGTCAGCGGCAACCCGCGCTGCCACCCTGCGATCAGCGCCCGGTCGAGGGGGGAGAGCGCCAGCTCCATGGCTCAGAGCCCCGTCCGGTGCGCGCGCGCGGTGAAGAAGATGCCCGAGGGCGCGGCGGCCTCGATCTCGGCCAGCAGGGCGAAACTGCGGGTGTCGTAGATCCTCACCCGGTTCTCGTCGCGCACCGAGACCCAGACCTCGTGGCCACGCGGCGTGAACACACATGGGGGCTGCCCGGCTGGCTCATGGCGAAGACCGGCTGGCCGTGGGTGAGGGTGCGGCCTGTCTCCTCAAGGCTGCGGGCGTCGGCCCAGAGGATCTCGTGCTGGCCCACGGCGGGCAGCGCGAACTGGTCGCCCGCCAGCGCCCAACCTTCAAGGTGCGGCATCTTGTAGACCGGCAGGCCCGCACGACCCGCGCCATAGCCCGGCAGGATGCGGCGCGGCGCGGGCGCCTCGGCCCAGAGGTCGAGCGCGGTCAGCCCGTCCTCGCCGAAGAGCCCGGCGATATAGGTGCGCCCGTCGCCGGTGATGAGCCCGTCATAGGGGTTGGCGCCAATGCCCGCTATGCGGGTCAGCGCCATCTGCGGCCCGGAGAAATCGGCGATCCAGGTCTCGCCCGCGTCCCACAGCGAGAAGACGAAGCGCCGCCCGGGCGCATCGACGAGGCCCACGGTCTTCGACCCTGCGGGGATGATACCGCCACAAGCTGCCCGTCGTCGGAAATGGCTCCACCGATGGAATTACCCGCCTGCATCACCCGCGCCGCCACACGCCGGGCGAGCAGATCGACCTTGGTCAGCCCGCCATCGCGGCCGAAGACATAGGCGAACCGCTGGTCGGGCGAATAGACGAGGCTCGCGTGGCTCAGATCCCCCAGCCCCTCGATGCGGGCGAGCGCCGCGCGCTCGGACTGGTCGATGAGCAGCAGCGAACCGCTGGCGCGTTCCACGATCAGGCCCAGATCGCCGGTGGCGCAGCAGAGCGCCTCGGTGGCCTGCGCGTTCGGGGCGGCGAACATCAGCGCGGCGGCGAGCGCGGCGAGGCGGTGTTTCATTCCCGGTCTCCTTTCAGCAGGTAATCGGCGATCCAGAGCGCGTCGGCCTTGCTCAGCAGCGGCCGCCAGGGCGGCATGGCGGTGCCGGGGATACCGTCGAGGATCACCTGCGCCAGCCCCTCGGGCGCGTAACCTTCCAGCGCCGCGCGGGTGAGCGGGCTGCCCAGCCCGCCGCGAAACGTGAGCCCGTGGCACGAGCCGCAGTCCTGCACCACGAGATGTTCGAGTTGTGCCGCGCGACCCCCGTCCCCGGCCAGCGCCGGGGCGGCGATAAGGCAGAGAAGGGCGGCGAGGCTACGCATGGGCGGCCTGAAGCAGGACATCGGGCAGCGCCGCTCCGGCCTCGGCACAGAGCCCGGCGACATGCCCGATGATGAAGAGCACCGGGGCCCCGAGGCGCGCGCGGGCCACATCCGCCGATCAGTTCGGTGGCGATCTCGCCGATCGAGGCCACGCCCATGTAGACGACGAGCGTCGTCTGCTCGCTGGCAAGCCCCGCCCAGTCGAGATCGAGGCGCGCGTCCTTCGCACGGTGGCCGGTGACGTAGCGCACCCCGGTGGCAAGCCCGCGATGGGTGAGCGGCACGCCGCTCGCCGCCGCGGCGGCCTGCGCGGCGGTAATCCCCGGGACCACCCGCACGGGCACGCCCGCGCGGGCGAGCGCCGCCGCCTCCTCGCTGCCGCGCCCGAAAATGAACGGGTCGCCTCCCTTCAGACGCGCCACCCGATGCCCGGCACGGGCGAGCGCCACCAGCAGGGCGTTGATCTCGTCCTGCGGCACCGGGTGATGCTGCGGGCGCTTGCCCACGTCGATGCGCCGCACGCCCGCCGGGATCAGCGCGAGTATCTCGGGCGAGACCAGGCGATCATGCACCACCACGTCGGCGGCCTCGATCTCGCGCAGCGCGGCCAGCGTCAGCAACTCCGGATTGCCCGGGCCAGCGCCGACCAGCGCGACCGAACCGATGCGGCGGGCGGCCCCGCGCGGCCCCGGTCCCGTCAGGGGCAACAACGCTACGGGGCAGGGGGGCGCGGCGGGGCGGGATTCTCTCGCGGGCATGGGCGGCTCCCTGGCTGGCGGCGTCGGGGACAGGATGCGCGAGCGGCAGACCACGCACCTTGACTTTGATCAACACAGGCTCAGGGCGCGACGGTGATGCGCCCGATCATGCCGTGCGTGTCCCAGTGCGGGCCGCAGAGATAGGTGTTCTCGCCGGTGAGCGGCTCAAGGAAGGTCATCTCGACATCCTCCTCGGGGAAAAGCCGCTCCGACTCGGGCAACCCCGCGGCGTTGAGCCAGACGCTGTGGCTGGTGCGCTTGTCCACGTTCACCCAGCGCACCGTGGTGCCGGGCGCGACGGTCAGCGCAGGCGGGCAGAAGGTGTATTTGAACATCGTCACCACCACCACGCCCTCGGCCTCGGCGGAGGCATGGCCGAAGAGCTCCTGATAACGCTCCTCGGCTTCGGCGCAGATGCGGGCGGTCTTCTCGTCCATCTCCTGCGCCGTGCCAGCGCCAGCTGCGAGCAGGGCGGAAAGGGCAAGGGCCACTTTGCTGAGCATGGCAGCCTCCGTCATGACAGGGGCGGGCGCGGCGGCCCGCCCGGGTCTTCACTGCCGCGCCGCGTTGATCTCGGCGCCCGGATCGTCGAGCGCGAGGCGGAACTCGAGCGAGACGTGGTGGAAGCGCGCCACCGCGTGGTCGTCGTGGATGGCGAAACCCACGGTGTAGGTCTGGCCTGGCTCCAGCGCCACATCGCCCGGCCCGCCCGCCAGCGGGCGCGCCATTTCCATCGTCCAGGTGCCGCCTTCGAGCACCGCCGAGCCGCGCACGCCCTCGGCATCGGCCTCGGCCACCCGCGCCTCCAGCACATGCCCCGCGCTCGCCGTGCCGTCGGAATAGACGCGCATGAGGTCGAGATAGGTGCCGCCCGCCAGATAGGCGGCGATGTCGGCGGCGTCCTTCACCTTGTCCCAGCCGCCCAGCGGCGCGCCGCCGCGGCCGCGCAACTCTATCTCGCTGCGCGATTCGGGGATGTATTTCGTCACCCCGTCGGAGAGATGCAGCCGCTCGGCCAGCGTCGGATCGGCGGCGAGCGCCGCCGCGTCGGGCGCGTCGGGCATGAAACGGCTGTCGGCGTGGCACGAACTCCAGCAGCCGGACTGCTCGCCGAACTCGATGCCCTGGCCCACGATCATCATCGCCGCCTTGACGGGGTGGTCGGGGTCCATCCGGCCGCCCTCGACGAAGGGCACCGGCGCATGGCCGCCGTCCGCCCATTGCAGCCGCAGGAACAGCGTCTCGCCGTCATGGGCGGCCTGCACCGTGGCGTCGATCGAGCCGCGCTTGCCGGGGATGGGGGTGGGCTCCAGCTTCTCGCCCGAGACGATCTTCGCGCCCATGTTGGCCACTTCCTTGCCGTGGCAGGTGGCGCAGCGGTCGCCGCCCTTGGTGAAGGCGCGCGCGCCGCCATGTTCCTTGCCGTTCTGGATCCACTCGAAGGACGCCTGCCCAGGGTAGAAGAGCGTCACCGGCACGCCCGCCTGCGTCCCGGCAGTCGCCGCCGCCACCGCCGCGGCAATGCGTTCCGCAACCGCGGCCTCGGCGGCGGCCTTCTCGGTCGCGGCTTTCTCGGCCGCCTCGGCCTCGACCTTCTCGATATAGGCAAGGCTGGCGAGGAAGGTTTCGGGCACGACCTTTATGTGCCGCGGATCGGGGGTTTCCAGCGCTTCCAGCTCGTCCTCGGGTACCAGATCGCGGATGCCCTTGTGGGCGATGCCCTTGTGACAGTCGATGCAGGTCTGGCCCGTCTCCATCGCCGTTAGGTGCTGCTGGCGCGCACGCGGGCGCTGGAACTCTGGCGCCATGGACTCGATGGTGTGGCAATTGCGGCACTCGCGCGAGTCGGTGTCCTTCATCGCGTGCCAGACGTTGCGCGCCAGCCGCAGCCGGTTCGCCTCGAACTTCTCGGGCGTATTGATGGTGCCCACCACCTTTAGTCCGAGCAGGTGGCCTGCACGCCGGAGCGGTTCTGGTAGTGGATCGTGTGGCGGTATTCCTTGTAGACGTTGTCGCGCATCTCGTGGCACGAGATGCAGAAGCTCATGGTGTTGGTCGCTTCCATGGCGGTGTTGAACCCGCCCCAGAAGACGATACCTGCCGCGAAGGCCATGCCCGCACCCAGCACGGGCACCCCAAAGAGCAAACGGCGCCGCCAGATGCGACCCGGTTTGACCTCACTTTTCCGCTCGTCGCTCATCGCTTGCGCGCTCCGTCTGGCTCTGGCTGTCGGTTGGGGCGGGGCGCGCGCGTGCAACAGGGGAGGTGCCTTCGACGCGCGCCCCGCGGGACGACGGGCCCGGAGGCCCGCCGCCGATCACCCTCTCAGGTGACGTGGTTCGACCGGTTGAAGACGTTGAACTTGCCGGTCGGCGCGAAGAGCCCCTTCACGCGTCCCTTCTCCTCCAGCGTCTCGGCGTCGAAGATGACGATCTCGCCGTTGTCCTCCTTCGAGGTGGAGCGGTTCCACTTCGACACCCAGACTTCCGTGCCGTCCTGGTTGAACTCGAAGTGCACGGCGACCGAGCCTTCCTCGTCGGTAATCTGGATCGTCTTGACGATCTCGCCGGTCTCCTTGTCGATCACCTGCACGGACTGCTGGATCTCCGGCTCCGGGTGCAGCGTCTGGTCGGCCCAGACATACTTGCTGTTCGGATGGGTGCGGATGAACAGCCCCGGCCCGTCGGTCTCGACCTCGTAGCAGACCTTCCAGGCGTTGTCGGGGTGGCCTTCCGGGTCGTTGCCCCAGACGGTGACCGTGCCGGTGCCGAGGTGCGTGGTGCCGCCCACCGGCCCGCAGTTCGGGTCGATCCAGTTGGCGCCCGGCCCCGGATGCGGCTTCGATGCGGTCTCGATCAGCGCCTCGAGCTTGCGTTCCTTGGTATCGACCACCACCATCGTGTCCGAGGCGTTGGCGGCGATCTGGAAGTAGCGCCCGGTCGGATCGAAGAAGCCGTCGTGCAGGAACTTCGCCGTGTCGATCTTCTCGATGCGCAGGTTGTCGAGGTCGGAGTAGTCCACCTGCCAGATCTGGCCGAGTTCCTTGGCCGAGACGAGGAAGGTGTTCTCCTTCGGCGTGGTGTAGATCGCCGCAACGCGGCTTTCCTCGACATAATCGCCATCGATGTTCACCCCGCGGGTGGAAACCACTTTCAGCGGCTCCATCGTCACCGCGTCGGCGATCACGAAGTGCGGGGGCCAGTAGCCGCCGCCGATGACATACTTCCCGTCACCCGACACCGCCACGTCGCGCGCGTCGTAGGCGATCTTCACCTCGGCGACGAGCATCTTGTCGGGCGTCTGCCAGAGGTCGATCTTGGTCATCTTGCCGTCGCGGCCCATGGTGTACCAGAAGCGGCCCGGGTTTTCCGGCTCGTTCAGGGCATGATGCTCGGAGGCCTTGATGACGTGCACGGCATAGCCGGTAGGGATATGCGCCAGCACCTCCTTGGTGTCGCCGTCCACGATCGCCACCTTGCCCACGTCGCGCTCGATGACGACGAAGAAGTTCTCCCAGTTGCGGCCGTGCAGCGGCTCGGTCGGATAGTCCGCCTCCTCGACATAGACCTTGCGGGTCTCCTTCATCTGCGCCAGCGACATCTCCGGCGGCTTCGGCGGATCGAGCATGATGTAGGTGGCGAGGTCGCGGATCTCCTCGGGCGCCCCGTCGGGTGCCTTCGTGCGGGTGACGGGCTCGAGGTTCTTGCCCGTGGCACCCTTGCGCAGCACGCCGTGGCAGCCCGCGCATTGTTCGAAATAGGTCTGCTTGGCGTTCTCGAAGGCTTCCGGGCTGAGCGTCGGGGCGTCCTGCGCGAAGGCAGGCAGCGCCGCGCCCGCCAGCAGCAGCGCCAGCGCGCGGCCCAGGCCCGGCGAGGCTCCGGTGGTCCGTTTGATAAGTGACATGTCACTCTCCCAGTGGCTGATGAGGCATGGCGGAACTTCTGCCGCGGCGCGGCGAGCGACCTTGACCAAAGTCAACGGCGGCACCGATTGCGGCATCATGCGGCGCCGCGATCCCGGCGGGCATTCTTGCGGGATTGACTTTCGTTAAGGCGCTCGCCCCCCCCGGCCCGCAGAAAGGTTGCATCGTCAACGGTTCCGGAAGGGGGCTGCGCAATGCGCGAAGTCATGACCAAGAGCATGGCCCGCAACATCTTCTATGGCGGATCACTGTTCTTCATCCTCATCTTCGTGGGTCTGTCGATCCACTCGCACCGCTACATCGTCACCACCTCGACCGACCGGGCTGGGCTGACGGAGAGCGTCGCCGCGGGCAAGCACATCTGGGAAAGGAATGCCTGCATCAATTGTCACACGATCCTGGGCGAGGGCGCCTACTTCGCTCCCGAGCTTGGCAACGTGATGACCCGCTGGGGTGTCCAGGACGACCCGGAAGCGGCCTACGACATGCTCAAGGCCTGGATGGAGGCGATGCCCACCGGAATCGAGGGGCGCCGCCAGATGCCCAATTTCGGGCTGACAGACACGGAATACCGGCAGCTCGCCGATTTCCTGCTCTGGACGAACCGCATCCGCACCCAGGACTGGCCGCCGAACGACGCCGGCTGAGGAGACAGACATGAAATACCAGACACAGAGAATCGCCTTCGTCTACTTCGTGGTAGCGATGGCCCTGTTCGCCGTGCAGGTGACCGTCGGGCTGCTGATGGGCTGGATCTACGTCGACGGAAACTTCCTGAGCGAGATCCTGCCCTTCAACATCGCGCGCATGCTGCACACCAACAGCCTCGTGGTGTGGTTGCTGCTCGGCTTCTTCGGCGCCGCATATTTCCTCGTGCCCGAGGAATCGGAGCGCGAGATCCACTCCGAGAAGCTCGCCTACCTCCAGCTTGCGATCCTCGTGATCGGCACGCTGGGCGTGGTGGTGACCTATGTCTTCAACCTCTTCGAGGGCCACTTCCTGCTCGGCAAGGAGGGACGCGAGTTCATCGAACAGCCGAAATGGGTGAAGGCGGGCATCGTCGTGGCCGCGCTCATCTTCCTCTACAACATCTCGATGACGGTGCTGAAGGGACGGAAGACCGCGATCACCAACATCCTGCTGCTAGGCCTCTGGGGGCTGGCGCTGCTGTTTCTCTTCGCCTTCTACAACCCGTCGAACCTCGCGCTCGACAAGCAGTACTGGTGGTACATCGTCCATCTCTGGGTGGAAGGCACCTGGGAACTGGTAATGGCCGCAATCCTCGCCTTCCTGATGCTCAAGCTGACGGGCGTTGACCGCGAGGTGGTCGAGAAATGGCTCTATGTCATCGTCGCGGCCGCGCTCTTCTCGGGCATCCTCGGTACCGGGCACCACTACTACTGGATCGGCACGCCGGGCTATTGGCAGTGGATCGGCTCGATCTTCTCCTCGCTCGAGGTGGTGCCGTTCTTCGCCATGATGGCCTTCGCCTTCGTCATGGTCTGGAAGGGGCGGCGCGACCACCCGAACAAGGCGGCGCTGCTGTGGAGCCTCGGCTGCGCCACGCTGGCCTTCTTCGGCGCCGGGGTCTGGGGCTTCCTGCATACGCTGCACGGGATCAACTACTACACCCACGGCACGCAGATCACCGCGGCGCACGGGCACCTCGCGTTCTTCGGCGCCTATGTCTCGCTCAACCTGGCGATCATCACCTACGCCATGCCGATCCTGCGCGGGCGTGATCCCTACAACCAGGTGCTCAACATGGTGTCCTTCTGGCTGATGGCGGGCGGCATGACCTTCATGACCTTCACGCTCACCTTCGCGGGCACGGTGCAGACGCATCTGCAACGGGTGAACGGCGAGGCCTTCATGGACGTGCAGGACCAGCTCTGGGTGTTCTACGTCATGCGCTTCGGATCTGGCGTGGCGGTGGTGCTGGGGGCGCTTCTCTTCCTCTACGCCATCCTGCGGCCGGGGCGGGAGGTGATCGAGCCCGGCGAGGCCGAACAGACGCGGCTGCGCACCGGCGGGACCCCGGCGGAGTGATGCAGATGGACGGCGCCATCAACCTGACGGAGGGGGCGGCCACCGCCCCCTTCTACCGGCCCGCGGCGGACGAGTGCGAGATCTTCGCCGCCGCCCATGCGAACCGACTGCCAGTGCTGCTGAAGGGGCCAACCGGCTGCGGCAAGACCCGCTTCGTGGCGCATATGGCCGCCCGCCTCGGCCGCCCGCTCTATACGGTGGCCTGCCATGACGACCTGTCGGCGGCGGACCTCATCGGGCGCTATCTCCTGAAGGGGGGCGAGACGGTCTGGGCCGATGGCCCGCTGACCCGCGCCGTGCGCGAGGGCGCGATCTGCTATCTCGACGAGGTGGTCGAGGCGCGCAAGGACGTGACCGTGGTACTCCACCCGCTGACCGACGACCGGCGCATCCTGCCGATCGACCGCACCGGCGAGGAGTTGCAGGCGCCGCCGGGCTTCATGCTGGTCGCCTCCTACAACCCCGGCTACCAGAACATCCTCAAGACGCTGAAGCCCTCGACCCGGCAGCGCTTCATCGCCATCGAGTTCGACTTCCCGCGCCCCGAGCACGAGATCGCGGTGGTCGTGCGCGAAAGCGGCCTGCCCGAGGACAGGGTGAAGCCGCTTGTGCGCCTCGCGGGAAAGCTGCGCGCGCTGAAGGGCCAGGATCTGGAGGAGGGGGTTTCCACCCGGCTCGTGGTCTATGCCGCGACGCTGATCGCGGGCGGCATGCGCGTGGAGCGCGCCATCGAGACCGCCATGATCGAACCCCTCACCGACGAGCCGGACGTCAAGGCCGGGCTCCGCGATCTTGTCACCGCCGTGTTCGGATGAGGCCGGTGGCGGGCAAGGTCGACCTCGAGCCATGGGAACCCGAAGAAAGCGTCGGGAAACTGTGGCACGCCTTCGCCAGCCGTCTGGATGCCGAGCGCATCCACGAGGGAGCCCGCGTCCACCTCTCGGAGGTGGGCGGGCGGCTGGCGGTCTTCTTCCGCGCTCTGGGCGGCGATGCGGCCGTCGAGATCAAGCCGGTAGGGGAAGAGGTCTCGCGCCACCGGCTGAGCCTGCGTCGCCGCCTTGGCGCCGAGGCCGAACACGCCCCCCGCGCGAGCTTCGACGGCGCCGCGCTGCGCCTGCCCGAGAGCCTCGCACTCTTCCCCGCGCGCGAGGCGAACGCGGCACTCTATGTCTGGCTCGCCGCCTGTGCCGCTCATGCCGCGCCCCCCGGTGACTGGCCCGAAGACCCGCTCGCCGCCGATCTGGCGGCGCTGACCGCCACCCGCGCCATGGTGGCCGCGACGCTGGCCGACGCACCGGGTCTGGCGGGGCTCTGCGCCGATCTCTGCGCCGCGCATCTGGCGCTGCGCAGCACGCCAGTGCTGCCCGCAGCCGAGGCCGCCGTCGAGGCGGTGATCCGCCACCTGCTGGGCGATCCGGCGCCGCTCGACGGACAGGCGGTGGCATTTCTGGCCGCCGTGGAGACGGCGGATTGCTCCGCCCTGCCCCACGCCCCGCGCGGCTACCGCCCGCCCCGGCCCGTGCCGCTCTGGCCCGCGCTGCGCGGGCTCGGCCGCTCCGAGGCGAGCGAGGTGGAGAGTCGCGATACCGAGGGCACGCCCGAGACGGGCAGCGAGGACGGCCGCGCCCGGCGCGCCCGGCGCCGCAAGGCCGACCAGGCGGAACGCCGCGACAGCTTCATCCTGCACAAGTTCGAGGCGATCCTGAGCTGGGCCGAGTTCATCAACCTCAACCGCCGCGTCGAGGAGGACGAGAACGACGACGCGAAGAAGGCCGCGGACGACCAGGACGAGATCGGGCTGGGGCAGATCTCGAAGGCGCCGGCGACGAAGCTGAAGCTGCACCTCGACCTCGCCCCCGAGGACGTGGACCGCGAATCGCTCGCAGCCGCGCTGACCTATCCGGAGTGGGACGTGCGCACTGGTGCCTACCTGCCCGATCATGTGCGCGTGCTGGCCGACCGGGTGGAGCCGGGCGACGCCCCGCCGCCCTGGCGCGCCGACCAGAAGGCCGCCGCGCGCATCCGCGCCGTGCGCCGCCAGTTCGAGGCGCTGCGCCCCGGGCGCGTCTCGACCACCGGCCACCCCGACGGCGATGAACTCGACATCGAGCGCACGGTGCGCGCGCAGGCCGACCTGCGCGCGACCGGCGAGACCACGGCACGCATCTGGCGCCAGACCCGCACGGAGGCGCGCGACCTCGCCGTGTCGATCCTGCTCGACGTCTCGCGCTCCACCGAGGCCGCCGTGCCCGGCCACGGCCATGACGGGCGCAGCGTGATCGAGATCGCGCGCGAGGCGCTGGCCGCGCTCGCCTGGGGGCTCGAGGCCACCGGCGACAGCTTTGCCATCCACGCCTTCTCGTCGCTGAAGCGCGACCGGGTATTCCTGCGCGAGGCGAAGGGCTTCGCCGAGCCGATGGGGACCATGGTAGAGGCGCGCATCGCCGCGCTCTCGCCCGGGTTCTACACGCGGCTCGGCGCCGCGATCCGCCATGCCTCGGCGGGCCTCGCGCGCGAGGCGCGCAGGCGGCGACTCCTGCTGGTGATCACCGACGGCAAGCCCAACGACCTCGACCATTACGAGGGCCGCCACGGCATCGAGGACAGCCGCATGGCGATCCGCGAGGCGCGCCGCGCGGGCCATGCCGTCTTCGGCATCACCGTGGACCGCGACGGCAAGGCCTGGTTTCCCCGCCTCTTCGGCCCCGGCGGCTATGCGCTGGTGTCCCACCCCGACCGGCTGGCGCAGGCGCTGCCCGCGATCTACCGGCAACTGGTGGGGGCATGAGCCCGACCGCCGATCCCCCGGGAGGGGCGCTGCCCCTCTTGGCCTTCGGCCAATTCACCCCGGAGTATTTGCGGAAAGTTGAAGGAGGCAAGGCCGTGGGGCTCCATCTTTCCCAAAAACACGCCTGCCAGGGGCTGGGCCCCCGTGGTCGGGCGGGGGCTGCATGAGCGCGCGTTCCGCCTTCGAGGACCTGCCCGGCGATCTGATGATGTGGGTGCTGATCGTCTCGGAACTGCTGGTCTTCGGCGCGGGGCTCGCGGCCTTCCTCGGCGTGCGGCTCACCGATCCGGCGGGCTTCGCCGCCGCGCAGGACCATCTGCACCGCACCGCCGCGGGGGTGAACACCCTGGTACTCGTGACATCGGGCTGGATGGCCGCGCTCGCCACCCGCGCAGCGGGCGCGGGCGCGCGCGGGCGCTGCCGGGCCTGGCTGGGCGGGGCGGCGGCGCTGGGAGGACTCTTTCTCTACCTCAAGGGGCTGGAGTTTGCCGATCTCGCGGGCGCGGGCATCGGCACCGAAACGCATGCCTTCTTCACCTTCTACTACCTGCTCACCGGATTTCACGCCGCCCATGTGACGGCCGGAATGGTGATCCTCGGGCTGGTGGGCTGGCGCGCGACGCACCGCGGCACCGAGACGGGCGCGGCCTTCTGGCACATGGTCGATCTCGTCTGGGTGCTGCTCTTCCCCGTCCTCTACCTGCTGCGCTGAGCCATGCCCCATCCCACCCGCGCCTGGATCGTCCTTGTCGCCCTCTCCGCCGCCTCCACGGCGCTGGCGGTGGCGGTGTCCTCCGGCGGGTTCGTCGGGCTGGCGGCGACGCTGGCGGGGGTGGCGATCCTCGCGCTGGCCTGGGGCAAGGCGCAGATCATCCTCGACGCCTATCTGGGACTCGCAAACGCACCCGCCATCCGGCGCGGCATGGCGCTGGTGATGGCGCTCTACGCGCTGCTGCTGCTGGGGCTCTACCTCGCGGCCTGATCTCGACCACGGAAGGCGGCGGCGAAGGGCTCGGGGATGGCAAACTCCTCCAGCGCCCGCGCCCGTGCCTCGGGCGACATCTTGGCCGCGGTCTTCGCCACGATGCGCTTGATTCCCTCCTTGCGCAGCAGCACCCCCGCGCGCGCCTGCTCGGCAGGCCCGTAGCCCGCATCTGCCATGATCCCGGCTACCCGTGCGGCATGGCGACGCGCCTGTTCCGCCCGCCAGGCGAGATAGCCCGCGCGGCCCTCGGGAAACTCGCTGCGCGGCAGCAGCCAGCGTTCGATGTGCTGGCCGCGCGCGGCGATCTGCAAGACCTCCGAGGGTGCCTCCTCCAGCCGCGCCAGCTCGGCGCTCATCCGCTGGCTGTAGAGCAGCGCCGCGGGCTCTCCCTCGCTGCGGTCGGGATCGGCGGCATTGGCCGCGTCGATCGCCGCGAGTGCCTGCGTGAGGCGGGTCACTGGCCGCGGCTCCAACTCTGGGCCGGGTCCTCCTCGGCGAACTCGCGCAGTCCCGCGACATCGTCGATCTCGGCCATGTTCTGGTGCACACGAACGCCGATCTCGCGCAGTCGCGAGAAGGCGCGGCTGAGGCTTTCGGGCTTCATGCCCAGCCTCCCGGCGATCAGGGTCTTCTCGTAGGGCAGACGCACCGCACATGCGCCGCCCTCGCAGGGAGCCAGCTCCAGCAGGAACTCGGCCACCCGTTGTGCGCCGGACTGCGCCTTGAGCTGCTGCACCTGGCCCACCAGACTGTGCAGATGCGAGAACGTGGCCGAGAGGATCGAGATCGCCACCTCGGGCGCATCCTGCAAGGCCCGCAGCAGGGTCGAGGCCTCGATGCGCAGCAACCGGCAATCCGTCGCCGCCTCGGCCGCCACCGGATAGACATCGCTGCGGAAGGCCACCGCCTCGCCGAAGCTCTGGCCACGGGTGAAGACCGCGACCACCGCCTCGTTGCCGTTGGGCGCGATACGGTAGAGTTTCACCCAGCCGTCGAGCACGATGTAGATGGCGCGTGCGGGCTCGCCCTGCAGGAAGATCGTGGCGCCGCGGTCGTGGTTGCGAACCATCGCCGCGTCGAGGAACCGCGCTACCAGCGCCTCGGGCAGGTTCGACAGCAGGAGCGAACTGCGCGCGATCCGCTTGTCTTCCGCGAGCATGCGCTCCTCCGCTGCCGTCCTGCCCGGTTGCGCACCCGCGCCGCAACCCCCTCAGCCAGGGATCAGAAACAGTGTGATCGCCGGAAAGGCAACAAGAATGGCAACCCGGACGATATCCGACCCGACGAAATAGAGCACCGCGCGATAGGTCTGCACCATCGGGGTTCCCCGGTCCATGCTGTTTATGATGAACAGGTTCATCCCCACCGGAGGCGTGATCAGCCCGACCTCGACGACGATCAGCACGAGGATGCCGAACCAGATCGCGGCATGGGTGGGCGACATCCCGAAATCGAGCGCCGAGATGACCGGAAAGAAGATCGGGACTGTGAGCAGGATCATCGAGAGCGAATCCATCACGCAGCCGAAGACGAGGTAGAGCGTGAGGATGATGATCAACACAACCCAGGGGCTGAACCCCTGTTCCACGACCAGCCGCGACATCTCCTGCGGCACCTGGGTGAGCGCGAGAAAGCCGTTGTAGAACCCCGCGCCCAGCACGATGAAGAAGATCATCGCAGTGGATTTTCCAGTGGCGGTGAAGCTCTCGATCAGCGTGCGGAACGTGAGCCCGCCGTTGGCGAGCGCAATCACCCCGGTGCCGAGCGCGCCCACCGCGGCGCCTTCGGTCGGCGTGAAGATGCCACCGTAGATGCCTCCCACCACCGCGAGGAAGACGAGCAGCACCGGCCATACTTCAAGGAGCCCGCGCAGCCGTTCGCCCCAGGGCACGGGCGGGCGCACACCCGCGCTGTCGGGGTGGACACGCACATAGATCGAGATGGCGATCATGTAGCCGATCGCGGCCAGGATGCCGGGGATGAAGGCGGCCAGAAAGAGGTGTGCGATGTTCTGCTCGGTCAGGATGGCGTAGATCACCAGCACGACCGAGGGCGGGATGAGGATGCCCAGCGTGCCGCCTGCCGCCAGCGTCGCCGTGGAGAACCCGCCGGAATAGCCGTAGCGCCGCAGTTCCGGCAGCGCCACGCGCCCCATGGTGGCCGCGGTTGCGAGCGACGAACCGCAGATCGCGCCGAAACCCGCGCAGGCGCCCACCGCGGCCATGGCCACACCACCGCGGCGGTGACCGAGAAAACCCTCGGCGGCCTTGAAGAGCGCCTGGCTCATGCCGCCCAGCGTGGCAAAATAGCCCATCAGCAAGAACATCGGCACGATGCTGAGCGAGTAGTTGGAAAAGGTGGTGTAGGCTTCGGTCTTCAGCCGGGCGAGCGCCATGTTGGGCGTGCCGATCACCATCCACAGCCCGCCGAAACCCGTCATGAACATCGCCAGCCCGATGGGCACACGCGCGAAGATCAGCGCGAGCAGCACCGGAAAGGACCAGATGCCAATCTCGAGGTTGCTCACGATCCCGCCTCCGCTGCGCCCACAAGGTCCCGGTTCGTCGCCAGTTCATGGAGCCGCGCCAGGGCCATCCACACCCCGGCCAGCGCCGCGACGGAAGCCCCCGCGAGGCTCGCGGCGTAGGACCACCAGAGCGGGAACTCGAGCAGGAACGAGGTCTGCCCGCTGCGGATGCGCCCCTGCATCCCCGATTCGAGCTGCACGGCGATCACGATCAGCGTGGCCGCAAAAACCGCCTCGATCACGAAGAGCAGCAGCCGCATGGCCCGCCCCGAGAGCCAGTTGGTGAAGAGATCGACGGTGGCATGGCCGGCGGTCACCTGGCAGAGCGGCAGGAAGGCGAAGATCGCGAATGCTATGCCCGCCTCGACGAGTTCCACATCGCCGCGCACCGGCCCGATGCCGAGCGTGCGCCCGAGGATCGAGACGCAGGTCAGGATCACCGTGGCCAGCAGCACG
>PHEG01000545.1 GCA_002842835.1 Alphaproteobacteria bacterium HGW-Alphaproteobacteria-2
CGCGACATGGGCCTTGTCTCTCGCGTGGTGCCCGACGCCGAGGTGGAGCCGGAAGCGCGGCGTATCGCAGAACGCATCGCGGCCCTGCCGCCGCTGGCCATGCGCTTCGTCAAGGAATCGATCCGAATGGCCGACAACGCGCCGCTCGATCAGGCACTGCAGTTCGAACGCCGGTCGTGCCAGTTTCTCTTCGGCACGGAAGACAAGCAGGAGGGCATGGCCGCCTTCCTCGGCAAGCGCCGACCGGACTTCCGGGGATGTTGAACTTCGGAGGCGCAGACCGCCGTCGATCACGCGCCGAAGTGATCGAGCTGCCGCGACCGCACCGCTTCGAGCAGGCAGGGGGCGAGCTTGTGGCGCATCGCGGCTTCGGAGACGGCAGCGGTGGAGACAGCAAGACACAGCGTGCCGGTCTCTGCGCCGTAGCGCACGGGCACCGCCACGCCACCGATGCCGCGATGCCAGGCATCGCGCACGATGACCACGTCTTCGGAGAGCGCCGCAGCCAGTCGCAGGTCGAATGTCTCGTGTCCGATCCCGTTCCGCGTCATGCCCGCACGCAGGCGCGCCGCGACCTGCCGCCGCTCGGCCTCGGGCAGCATCTTCAGGAGGGCGAGCCCGGAGGCAGAACTGCCAAGCGGCAGCCGCGCGCCCACCGCCATCTGCACCGCCAGCATGTTGCGCCCGCGCGCGACCTCGAGAAACGTGGCGTGCAATCCGTCGCGCACGGCGAGCGCCACGGTCTCGCCGCTGCGCTCTGCAACCTCTTGAAGCGCGGGCCGCGCGCGCTCCAGCAGGGTCGCCTCATTGAGGATGGAGTATCCCAGGGTCAGCACCTTCGGCTTCAGGCAGTAGCGGCGACTGACCGGGTCGAGCGCCAGATAACCCGTCGTGCGCAGGGTGTGGACCAGCCGACTGATGCTCGAGCGGGGCAGCCCCGTGTGCTCGGCAAGCTCGCCATTGGTCAGCCCGCCGGGTACGCGAGAGACCGCCTGAAGGATGCGCAGGCCGCGGTCGAGCGCGGTCACAAACTGCCGGTCCTCTGGCATTCATGTCCCCCCGCGGAGCCGCCGCCGCGGGGCACAGCTTTCCGCACTGCGGAACGTGAGCCCGCGTTTGCGAATTGTCAATCCGGGGGCGGGACCGGACAATCCGGCCACGGCAAGGAGATGGCGGCCGGGATGCCGGAAGGGAGAGGAGGCATGCGGTGCTGACAGGAGACATG
>PHEG01000546.1 GCA_002842835.1 Alphaproteobacteria bacterium HGW-Alphaproteobacteria-2
CGCGGCCAACATGGTGGTGATCGAGGGCGACGCCGCGGGGCGCATCGTGCTGGGCGGCGCCGGGGCGGGCGCGGGGCCCACGGCGAGCGCCGTGATGGGTGACATCATCGACATCGCCCGCGGCTTCCGCCGCCCTGTCTTCGGCCAGCCCGCCGCGGGCCTCGCCGCCGCGCCTGTCGCCCGTGCCTCGGCGCCTGCGCCCTACTACATCCGCATGGGATTGATCGACAAGCCGGGCGCGCTGGCCAAGGTTGCCGCCGCGCTGGGCGAGGCAGGGGTGTCGATCAACCGCATGCGCCAGTATGGCCATGCCGACACCACGGCGCCGGTGATCATTGTCACCCATGTCACCACGCCCGACGCGCTGGCCCATGCGCTCGAGGGCGCGCGCCGCTCCGATGTGCTGAGCGAGCCGCCGGTGGCGCTGCGCATCGAGGAGGTCTGAGCCCCCGGCACAGGTGCGGGGGGATTAGCCATGCGCGCGTCGGCGTTGCCTGATGGGGTATATCGGCAGATACTGCATGTCCATGGACCCATGGAGGGCAGGCTCATGTGCGACATCTGCGTGATCGAATCGGTGAAGGCGAGAATGCTCTCGCGGCGTGGTTTCCTCGGTGCGGCAGCGGCGGGCGGCGCGTTGGCGGCGGCGCCGGGTGCGGGCCCCGCGCTGGCTGCGGGTCACGCCCGCGTCGAGGACATGACCCACACGGCAGTTCTTCTGGGAGCAGAAATTCAATTTTGCCGAGCACGCCTTCAACCTCGGCGAGATCCGGGTAAACGAGCACACCGGCACACATATCGACGCGCCGCTGCATTTCTCGGCCGATGGCGCTTCGGTCGATGAGATCCCCGTGGCCGATCTGGTGGCACCGCTCTGCGTGATCGACATCGCCGCCCGCGCCGCCGAGAACGCGGATGCGCAGCTTACTCCCGATGACATCCGCGCCTGGGTAGCCGTCCATGGCCCGATCCCGCAGGGTTCCTGCGTGGCACTGCATTCGGGCTGGGCGCGGCATCTGGGCAGCGATCGCTTCCGCGGCTTCGACGGCGAGAAGCAGCATTACCCGGGCTTTCACGTCGAGGCCGCGCAGATGTTGATCGCGGAGACCGGCGCGCGCTCGATCGCAAGCGACACTCTCTCGCTCGACCATGGGCCTTCGGGGGATTTTGCCACGCATTATGCCTGGCTGCCGACGGGCCGCTTCGGGATCGAGAACCTCGCCGGGCTCGAGCGGGTTCCCGCCGCTGGCGCGACGCTGGTGATCGGCGCGCCGAAGCATCGCGGCGGCACCGGCGGGCCCGCGCGCATCCTCGCGCTCGTCTGAAGCGTGGGGCGCGGGCTTGTGCCCCGGACCTCGCGGCGGGTAAATGGCGCCGAAGCTGCCCGCCGCAATCCGAGGACACCATGACGCCAGAGGCCGATTTCAACGACCGCATGCTTTCCCTGGGCCTCGCCCGGGTGTCGGAAGCCGCGGCGCTCGCCGCGGCGCGGCTGGTGGGCCGGGGCGACGAGAAGGCCGCCGATCAGGCTGCCGTGGATGCCATGCGCCGCCAACTCGACCTGCTCGACATCCGCGGCACGGTGGTGATCGGCGAGGGCGAGCGCGACGAGGCGCCGATGCTCTACATCGGCGAGAAGGTTGGCAGCGGGCAGGGGCCCGAGGTGGACATCGCGCTCGACCCGCTGGAGGGCACCACGCTTACCGCCAAGGACATGCCGAACGCGCTGGCGGTGATCGCCATGGGGCCGCGCGGCTCGATGCTGCATGCGCCCGACGTCTACATGGACAAGCTCGCC
>PHEG01000547.1 GCA_002842835.1 Alphaproteobacteria bacterium HGW-Alphaproteobacteria-2
GGCGCTACCGAGACCTTCGTTGCGGCGCGGCTCGCTGTCTCGAACTGGCGCTGGGCGGGCACGCCCTTCTACCTGCGCACCGGCAAGCGACTGGCCGCGCGGCTGTCGGAGATCGCGGTGATATTCAAGGACCCGCCGCATTCGATCTTCGGCACCGGAGCGCGGCGGCGCGGCAACGTGCTGGCCATCCGCCTGCAACCCGACGAGGGCATCACCATGCGGGTGACGATCAAGGAGCCCGGGCCCGGGGGAATGCGGCTCGTCGAGGTGCCGCTCGACATGACCTTCGCCGAGGCGCTGGGCCCCGAGGGTGCGGCGATGCCGGATGCCTACGAACGGCTGGTGATGGACGTGATCCGCGGCGACCAGACCCTTTTCATGCGCGGCGACGAGGTAGAGGCCGCCTGGGCCTGGACTGACCCGGCAATTGCCGCCTGGCAGGCCGAGGGCGAACGCCCGCACCCCTACCTCGCGGGCTCCGCCGGGCCCGAAGCCGCCGATGCGCTGCTGGCCCGGGACGGGCGGCGCTGGCGTGCGCTGGAGGGCTGAGAAGTGCATCCCATCCGATACCCCGACCGTGAGGCGCTGATGCTTGGACTCGCCGGGCGCGTGGCCTCGGGCCTGCGGATTGCGCTGGCGCGGGGCGGGCGCGTGTCGCTCGCGCTGCCGGGCGGCGGCACGCCGGGGCCGCTCTTCGACATTCTCTCGGGCACCGATCTCGACTGGGCGCGCGTCGATGTCATCCCCACCGACGAGCGTCTGGTGCCGCCGGGCGATCCGCGCTCGAACGCCGGCCTCATTGCGGCGCGGCTCCTGCGCGGGCGCGCGGCACCCGCACGGCTGCTTTCGCTCGACGCGCCGGGCGCGGCCGAGGCGCTGGCCGAGCGCCTGCCGCTCGATCTGGTGGTGCTGGGCATGGGCACTGACGGGCACATCGCCTCGCTATTCCCAGATGCGCCGGAACTGCCCGCGGCGCTCGCCGTCGATGCGCCGCCGGTGCTGTGCCTCTCGCCGCCCGGACAGCCGGAGGCGCGCCTGAGCCTGACTGCACCGGTGCTGACGGGCGCCGTGACGCTGCATCTGCTGATCACGGGCGCGGAGAAGCTCGAAACCCTTGCGCGTGCCGCCGAAAAGGGCAGTGTCGCCGCATGCCCGGTGCGCCTGGTGCTGAACGACGCGGAGATCCATTTTGCCGAGTGACATCCTGCGGTTGTGGACGAATTCGGGGACGATCCGCGCCGGGCGGAGGACTTCTCGCTCGCGGCAGACGGGCTTATGCTCGACTATTCGCGCACGCTGATCGACGCCGAGGTGCGCTCGGCGCTGCTGGCGCTGGCCGGGGCGGCAGGGGTAGAGGCGCGCCGCGACGCCATGTTCGCGGGCGAGAAGATCAACGAGAGCGAGGGCCGCGCCGTGCTGCACACGGCGCTGCGCGCGCCCGGTGGCCCGCCGCTGATGCTCGACGACACCGACATACGCCCCGGCATCGCCGAGACGCTCGCCCGCATGGAGCGCTTCGCCGAAGAGCTGCGCGCGGGCCGCATCCGGCCGCCGAAGGGCGGGCGCTTCAGCGATGTGGTGAACATCGGCATCGGTGGCTCGGACCTGGGCCCGGCCATGGCGGTGCGCGCGCTGGCGCCCTATGCCGACGGGCCGCGCATCCACTTCGTCTCGAACGTCGATGGCGCGGCGCTTGCCGATGTGCTGGCGCAGGTCTCGCTGCACTCGACGCTCTTCATCGTCGCCTCCAAGACCTTCACAACCACCGAGACCATGGCCAACGCCGAGAGCCTGCGCCAGCATCTTGCGCAGCGCATGGCGCCCGGCGACGTGACGCGCCATCTGGTGGCAATATCCTCGGCGACGGAGCGGGCTGTCGCCTTCGGTGTGGCGCCCGAGCGCGTCTTCGGCTTTGGCGACTGGGTGGGCGGGCGCTATTCGCTCTGGGGACCGATCGGGCTGTCGCTGATGTTCGCCATCGGCCCGTCGCAGTTCCGCGAACTGCTTGCGGGCGGGGCGGCCATGGACGCGCATTTCCGCAACGCTCCCCTCGCGGAGAACCTGCCGGTGATTCTGGCGCTGGCAGGGTTATGGCACCGGCAGGTCTGCGGCTACCCCAGCCGCGCGGTGATCCCCTACGAGGCGGCAGCACGCATTTTTCCAGGCGCTCCACCAGGGCACCGACGTGGTGCCGGTGGAGTTTCTCGCCGGCGCAGCGGGTCACGAACCCGACAGCGCGCATCACCACCGGATGTTGCTCGCCAACTGCCTTGCGCAGGCGGAGGCGCTGATGCAGGGGCGCGGCCCCGACGAGGCGCGGGCGCGGCTGCGCGCGGGCGGTCTGAAGGGCAAGGCGCTGGAGGCCATGGCCGCGCAGCGCGCCTTCCCCGGCAACCGCCCCTCGCTCACGCTGCTCTACCCGCGGCTGACGCCATACGTCCTCGGGCAGTTGCTTGCGCTCTGGGAACACCGGGTCTTCACCGAGGGCACCATCCTGGGGCTGAACAGTTTCGATCAGTGGGGGGTGGAGCTGGGCAAGGAACTGGCCGCGAGCCTCTTGCCGCTGCTCGCCGGGCCGGAGGCCGACGCTGACACGCACGATACCACCACCCGACATCTCGCCGCCTGGCTGCGCCGGAACGCGGAGCGCTGAATGCTGTCAGACGCGCGACGGAAAGCTATATGCTCGCGCGTGTCACTTT
>PHEG01000548.1 GCA_002842835.1 Alphaproteobacteria bacterium HGW-Alphaproteobacteria-2
GATCTGGACGAAGACGCAGTGCATGGGCGCGGTTCCTCTCGCCGGTCGGTGGCGCGGCGGAGTGTAGGGGCGCGCGGCGGAAGTGCCAACAGCCCCCGTGCCCGCCGCGCGCCTCGGCCGCGGGAAAACCCTTCAGGCCGCCCGCCTTGCCTCAGCCCGCAGCCCGCGCGCCTCCGCCCAGGTGAAGAGCGCGGCGACCCCCGCCTGCAACAGGATGGCGCCAGTCCCGAACGCGTTGGGCGTGACCCAGCCCGCCGGGACGAGTGCGAGGCTGGCCAGCACCCAGGCGGCGTTGCCCGCCACCACCAGCGCGAGCAGCCCCTTGCCGGGGCGGAGGCTGGCCGCGATCATCAGCGCGGCGGCAGGGAAGAGCAGTGCACCCGCCCAGAGGACGAGCCCCTCCGGCAGCGCGAGGACGCGGGCGACGGGCCCGGGCAGCAGCGCGAGCCCGAGCCCCATGGCGAGGCAGGCCGCCGCGTCGGCCTGAAGGATGCGGGCGAGAGACAGGTTGGCGAACATGGGACACTCCCTTTCCGGTTTGCGATGCGGCCAGATTGCCAGCGGTGCGGCAGCGCGGCGATTACCTCGCAGGTCATTGGCTTGCGTCACGGAGTTGCTAATCTGATGCCATGACGACGGCAGGACAGGATTTCGGCCCGGTTCTGCGCCACTGGCGCGGGCGGCGCAGGCTGAGCCAGCTTGCGCTCGCGGGTGCGGCCGGGCTTTCGCAGCGGCACCTCAGCTTTCTTGAGGGCGGCCGCGCCGCGCCCAGCCGCGAGATGGCGCTGCGCCTTGCCGAGGCGTTGGGCCTGCCGCTCAGGGCGCGCAACGGATTGCTCGCCGCTGCGGGCTTCGCCGCCGTCTATCCCGAACGGTCGCTGGACGCGCCCGACATGGCCGCGGCGCTCTCGGCGGTGGAGACGGTGCTGCGCGCGCACGAGCCCTGGCCCGCCCTCGCCGTGGACCGGCACTGGCGGCTTCTGCGCGCCAATGCCGCCGTCCCGCCGCTGCTGGCGGGGGCTGCCCCCGCGCTGCTTGTCCCTCCGGTGAATGTGCTGCGGCTGAGCCTGCATCCCGAGGGGCTGGCGCCGCGCATCCGCAACTGGCGGCAATGGCGCACGCATGTCACCGCTCGGCTCGCCGCGCAGGCAGAGGCGGAAGGCGACGCGGACCTCGCCGCGCTGCTGGAAGAGTTGCGCAGCTACCCCGCGCCGCCCGCGCTTCTTTCCACCACCACCGTATTCGGCACCGCGACAGACATCACACTGGCCGAGGTGACGATCGAGACCTTCCTGCCGATGGACGAGGCCACCGCGGCAGCGCTGCGCGGCGCGGGTGGCGCCTGAACGTTCAGAGCGTGGCGATGCGCCCCGCCTCCATCCCACCTCTCAACGCCAGCGCGCAGCCCTCGGGCAGGGGCTCCCACTGGCCGCCCTCGAAGGGCACGCTGGCGATCAGCGCGGTGGGGGCCTCGCGGCTTTCCACCACGCAGCCGTGCCCGGCCATGTAGGTGTCGCCGTGGCAGCGGCGCAGGTGCAGCCCCGGGGCGCGCGATGCACTCAGTCTGCCGTCGGCCTCCTCCCACTGCCGCCGATGTGCATGCACGAAGAGCGCATCGCCATCGGTGTAGAGGAAGTTGGCCGAGCCGTAGTGCGCGAGTTCGGCGGCGGTCTCGGCGAAGACGGCGAGCCGCGCCATGATGTCGGGCACCTCGCGCCCCTGCCATAGCGGACGCAGCCGGGCGAGAAGCTTGCAGAAGGCCAGTTCGCTGTCGGTCTCGCCGATCACCTCGGCGGCATGCGGCGTATCGGCCTCGGCCCGGCGATAGCCCCCAGTGCGCTGTCGGCCGCCGGTTCCTCCTCCTTCACCGCGAAGGCGTCGCGCGAGCGGTACCAGGCGATGCCCCAGCCCGACTTGTTGGCCCGTTCGCCCGCCCCCAGCCGGGCGAACTCGTGCAGCGAATAGCTGATGCGCAGGGGCCTGCTGCCGCAGGCGGCGAAAAGCTCGCACATGGCTGTCCTCCGGGGCCGTTCCGCGCCAGCCTAGGCGGGCCGGTCGCGCGGCGGGGGTCACAAGCGGGTGAGCGCCTCTCAGCCCGCCCAGGTGTCAAGCGCAAGCGGCGCGGGCGCGGCCCTCAGGTCGGCCACTCCGAGCGGCGCTGCGGGTCGCCCAAGCCGGTAGCGCGTGACCCAGATCAGCCGTTCCTCGGCGCGGGTGATTGCCACATAGGCGAGCCGTTTCCACAAGGGCTGCCCCGCCTCCTCGCGGCCCGAGCGGGCGGCGGCGTAGAGGTCCGGGGCAAAGACCTGCACCGCAGGCCACTGCGAGCCCTGCGCCTTGTGGATCGTCACCGCCGCGCCGTGCAGGAATGCGGCGCCCATGTGCGCGGCGAAGGGGATGAAGGGCTCTTCGGCATCGGGCAACTCGATCTTGACGATCGAGGCGGCCGAGACCTGCGGCTCCTCGGCTCCCACGACGTGCAGCCGCGAGAAGCCGGGCCGCGTGCCGGGGCCCAGGTAGATCACTTGCGCGCCCTTGATCAGCCCCCGCGCTTCCAGGTCGATGCGCTTCCTGCGATGCTTGAGTGGCAGCTCGATCCCGTCGCAGATCAGGGGCTCGCCCGGCAGCAGCGCATC
>PHEG01000549.1 GCA_002842835.1 Alphaproteobacteria bacterium HGW-Alphaproteobacteria-2
TGCAAGCCGCGCACGCAACTTCTCCGTCTGCGCGCGGGTGGTCGTCATCAGCGGGCTTTCTCCCGCTTCCTCGTTCCAGATGCTGCGGTAGGCCGCGCCCGAGGAGAAGGGGCGCTTCGTGAGGATCACCAGTTGCAGCAGCGGCTGCCAGAACCAGGGCGAATAGTCGATCACCCGCCGGTCGGAAAGGAACTCGCCCAGATAGCGACGCATCGACCAGTAGTCGTAGCCGTCCGGGGTGCCGAGATTGGCCAGCAAAACGCCCACGCGACCGAAGCGCACCTGCGGGTGATCGGCGGGGGCGTGGGCCAGCGGCGGGCCCTCCATCCTGTTCATTCCGGCGTCCTTTCCGTCCCCGGGGCGCAGGGGGGCGTTGTAGCCCGGGAGGCGGGGCGGTCAAGCGCCACGGGGCTTCCCGCCGCGTCATGTTCGGTCGTGCCGAGCGCATCGGCGAGCCGCGCCGCGGCGGAACCGGGGCGCAACGGCTTTGGCTGGTTGTCCGCCGGGGCCCAACCAGCAAGCCAGACCATCTCGTAGCTTGCACGGATGCGACCGCCCGGCGCGGGAAAGCGCTCGGCATAGAGCCGCGCGGCCTCGGCGAACAGCGCGCGGGGGAGCGGGCGGCGGTGGCGGGCGGCCAGCGAATTCCCCTCGCCCATGGCACGCAGATCGCGCATCAGCGCCCAGGCATCGGGATAGGTGGCGGGATAGGGCACCGCATCGGCCACCGGCAGCGCCAGCCCGGCGCGTTGCAGAAGCGCGCCGAGATCACGGATCTCGGCCATCGGTGCCACCCGGGGGCTGAGCCCGCCCTTCAACCGAACCTCTGCCTCGGCAAGGACGGCGGCGGCACTGGATGATCTGGCCCACCGGGTCATCGGCCCAGTGCAGCGCCAGCGCGTGCACCACCAGGTCATGCGCCTGCTCTTCGAGGTCGAGCGCGGGCGTGTCGGGGACGATCCTTGCGCCAGGCAGCGCCTCGGCCCAGACCTGGGGCATCCCGGTCACAAGAGCGGGCGCGGTAAACACCCTGTTAACCACCGCAAGTCTTTCCTGAAGCTCCGCAGCCGCGGCCTCGTGCAGGAAGAGGGCCTCGCGCCGGGAACGGGCGCGGGCGCGCTCCAGCGCGGCGCGGTCGGTCAGGCGGGGGGGCGCTGTCATGGCGGCTCCTGGCGTTCGGGCGCAACCTAGGAGTTCGGGATGCTGTTGCAAAGTGCGCTGCGCCTCATCTACCCGCCTTGCTGTATCGCCTGCGGCGTTCCGGTGGCGGGCGAGTTCGGCCTCTGCGGGCCGTGCTGGGGCGAGGCGGGATTTCTCTCCGGGCTCGCCTGCGATGCCTGCGGCGTGCCGTTGCCGGGCACGGGCGGCGGCGCGCAGCACTGCGACGTCTGCCTGGCCTCGCCGCGGCCCTGGGCGCGCGGGCGCGCGGCGATGCTTTACGGCGGCACGACGCGGCGGCTCGTTCTCGGGCTCAAGCATGGCGACCGGACCGATCTCGCGCGCCCGCTCGGCCACTGGCTGGCACGCGCTGCGCGCCCGCTCGTCGGCCCAGGAACGCTGATTGCGCCGGTGCCGCTGCACTGGCGGCGGCTGGTCGCGCGGCGCTTCAACCAGTCTGCCCTGCTGGCGCGGACGGTGGCGCGCGAGCTTGGGGCGGAGTGCTGCCCGGACCTGCTGGTCCGCCGCCGCGCCACCCGCCCGCTGGAGGGCATGACGCGCATCGAACGGCAGGCCACGCTGGTCGATGCGATCGCACCCCATCCGCGCCGCGGCGCGCGCGCGCGGGGCCGCCCTGTGCTCTTGATCGACGACGTTCTCACCTCGGGTGCCACGCTCGCCGCCGCCACTGCCGCGGCGCTGGAGGCGGGAGCGGCGCGCGTCGATGTCGCGGTT